>NZ_LZPJ01000092.1:0-59891 GCF_001729365.1 Acinetobacter sp. YK3 | reverse complement strand
ACATTTAATAATTTAAAAAAAGAAAAATTATTTCTTAAAAAGATGAATGATTTTCATCTTGTACAAAGAAAAAAGTTTTTTGATATTTATGAAGTAGAAGATGAAAATTTAATTGTTATTTACTTGAAGAAATCAGGGGGCCTATATGAATAATTTTACTAAATATATTATTTTTGGAGGTGTGAATACAATTGTGCATTGGTTTATATTTTTTTTACTGCATACTTTTTATTTTAAACAATATATATGTAATTTTATAGGATTTTGTTGTGCGGTTGTGTCTTCTTATATTATAAATGCTAAGTATAATTTTAAATCTAAGCAATCCTTTAAAAACTTTAGTCTTTTTTTTTGTTTAATGGGTGGAGTAAATTTAAGTATAGGCAGATTTGCTGACAGCTTAGAATTCTATCCGTTTTATACTTTATTGGTTTCATCTTTATTAAGTTTGTTTATAGGATATTTTTTCTCAAAGTATTTTGTATTTAAGGAGAATAAATGAAAATCTCTCTAGTTGTTCCTGTCTATAATGAACAGGAAACGATCAAAATTTTTTATGATAAAATACGTTCCTATCTTGCATTAAGTTGTTATAAAATAGAAATTATTTTTATTAATGATGGAAGTCAAGATGCAACAGAAGAAATTATTTATTTGCTTGAAAGAAATGATCCTTTGGTTCAATCAATAAGTTTTACCCGAAATTTTGGTAAAGAAGCTGCATTGATGGCGGGTTTAAGTCATACAACAGGTGATGCTGTTATTCCTATAGATGTTGACTTGCAAGATCCAATTGAGTTAATTCCAGACATGATTGATAAGTGGAAAAATGGAGCAGAAATTGTACTTGCTAAAAGAATAGATCGTTTAAGTGATACATGGCTAAAACGAGTGACAGCCTCTATTTTTTATCGAATGCATAATAAAATTAGTTATCCAGCTATTGAAGAAAATGTTGGAGATTTTCGATTATTATCTCGAAATATTGTTGAGCAAATTTTATTGTTATCTGAAAAGAATTTATTTATGAAAGGAATTTTTTCATGGGTGGGTGGTACAACTGTAATATTAGAATATAAAAGAGATATAAGGAGTGCAGGTGAAACCAAGTTTAATGCCTGGAAATTATGGAACTTAGCTTTAGAAGGAGTGACGAGTTTTTCAACATTGCCTTTACGAATTTGGACATATATTGGTTTATTGATTGCTACATTATCTTTTTTATATGGAACATGGATGATTTTACAAACTTTAATATGGGGAAATCCTGTTAAAGGTTATCCTTCATTATTGGTTTCTATTTTATTTCTCGGGGGGGTGCAGCTTATTGGTATAGGGGTGTTGGGTGAATATTTGGGACGAGTGTATATTGAAGTTAAAAATCGACCACGTTATTTATTAAAATATAAATCCCCTAAAAAGTGATTTAGCTACCTGTACATGCTTTAGGTAAATATTTTTGTGCTATATCAGGTGATGTACATGACCAACTAGCCGCCCCTAAATCCGCTGTTTGACTAATTAATGCGATGACTAAATGTTTGCTTTGTAAGCCTTTAGAAACGCCAAAACTTTTAAAAGTAAATTCAACAGCACAGATAGAGCCGGTTTGAGTAATGGGGGTGACAGAATTGACATAACTTCCATTACCGTCACTAGGAGAGCTTAATCCCATTTCGGCAAGTGTTGGGCATGTTGATGATTGACTATATACATTACTAATTGCGATTTTATATTGACTGGAAAGTACTAATACTTCCGAAACTTGGGAGCGAGCAATATAATCTTGATAGGCAGGAATAGCAATGGCTGCCAAAATACCAATAATTGCGACCACAATCATTAATTCAATTAATGTAAATCCTTTTTGCATAATGATTTCCCCTAAAAATAAGATTATATTTTTATTTTAAGCAAAAAAAATGCCATCTTATAAAATTATTATAAAACAAATATTTAAATTTGTTTTTATAAGATGGTGAGTCTAAAAAATGTGATGAAGTGACAGTTTTTGTTAACAGGGTTACTGAAAATTGTTAGGCGAGATAGGGGGAGTGATCATTATATATTCTAAGATTACATACAGCCGTACTTTTTGATTACATACAGCCGTGCTTTTTTTATCTTATATCATTATAATTTGAGTTCGCATGATTAAGCGAAATATACGGAAACATAAAATAATGTCAAAACGCCTTAAATTTTTTCTGAGACATTTAACACTCTCTTTTTTAATTGCGTTGATTGTGATAAGCATTGTATTTTTTATTTGGTATCCATCTCCATTGGCAAAAGCAGTTGGTGTGACACATATCTTTTTAATGATGCTAGCAATTGATGTCATTATTGGACCATTACTAGGACTTCTGGTTTATAAAGAAGGAAAAAAGACTTTAAAGATGGATCTAAGCATTATTATCCTGATTCAGATTATTGCATTAGGTTATGGCGTTTATAGTATTGCTCAGGGGCGTCCAGCATGGCTGGCTTATAATGTAGACCGCTTTGAGCTAGTACGTAATAATGAGATTCTTACCGAACAGATAGCTCAAGCAAGTCCTCAATATCAACAACCTTCTTGGTTGAAACCTCAATTTGTCGGCGTTGAGTTTGCTAAAGATAAAAATATTCGTAGTGATGATATGTTTGCAGAAGTGCTAGGAGGAATTTCGATTGCCCAAAAACCAGAACGCTATGTACCCCTAGATAAAGTGAAAAGCCAGATTCAACAACATGCACAAAATTTGAATATATTAAATCAGTTTAACGATAAAGCTTTGGTAGAAAAGATATTATCTAACTATCCCCAAGCAACTGCCTTTGTCCCTTTAAAAGCCAATGCAGTAGACATGACCGTTCTCATAAACAAAGAAAAAGGTGAAGTTGTTAAGATCGTCGACTTACGTCCGTGGAAGTAAATTGTAGTTTTTATCTAATATTCGATTTCTATCTCAAGGCTTAACGATATAATTCGCTAGGCCTTTTTTCATGTATGACCTATGCAATTTTTATGCTTTTTACTTGCCAGCATCTTGTTTAGTTTTGCCTGGCTATCCCCAGTCCATACCTATCCCTGGGTGACCTTTTCCAGTGAACTGGCAAGCTTTGGCGGTGGCGTGGCGTTACTGGCCCTGCTGTTCAATAAAAATGTAAAAATCCCGCGTCCTCAAATCTTGATGCTTGGTATTGCTTTAATTCCGCTATGCCAGTGGGCTTTTGGCCTGATTACGGATTTCAGTACAGCATTCCTCAGTTCTGCTTATCTCTTTGTATTCTGGTTAATGATCATTGCAGGATACAACCTAAGCCTGCAAGCAGAGCAACGGGAACGTATCATGCTGGGTGTGAGCTATCTATTGCTGAGTATTTCTTTTGTCAGTGCGATCATGGCCATTGTGCAGTGGCTAAATCTCGAAGCCTATATTGATGGAATTATACAGCTCAAAACCAGTCGCCCTTATGCCAACTTTGGACAACCGAATAATCTGGCAACCTTTTTAATTATGGGCCTGATGGGAGGCTTATATTTATATGAAAAAAGAAGGCTGACCTTATGGTTATTAATCCCAGTCAGCTTGATCACACTATTTGCAATCACGCTGACTCAATCAAGAACCTCTTGGGTGGTCTGTATTTTCCTGTTTTTTTACTGGATTTATAAGCAATACAAAAACTCACCTCGATTTAACTTCCCAAGATTATTGCTTTGGGTAGGGTTGTACTTTGTCATTGCAGGTTACTTATTGCCTGTTCTGACACAGCTTTTAAGCTCAAGTATCGATACCGGTGTGACTCAAACAGCATCCATTGCGCAACGTGCAGGTTCAGGACATGAACGGCTTGGTATGTGGGTACAGATATTACATGCAATCGCTGACAAGCCTTGGTTTGGCTATGGCTGGAGTCAAACCAGCATAGCGGTGGTCGAGAGCATTCAATTTAATACCGTACAAGTCTGGTATAACAGTGCGCATAATGTGTTGCTCGATTTACTGGTCTGGAACGGTGTGCCTCTGGGGCTGTTGATTATTGGCTATATCTCATTATGGTTATTCTGGCTCAATAAAAATGCCAAGGATATGACCTCGATCATTGCGATCTTGATGGTCTGTGCAATCCTGATTCATGCGATGCTCGAGTTTCCACAACGCTATGCATATTTCTTGCTGCCAATGGGCTTCTTGCTAGGATTGATTCAGGCGCAGACTCCGAAGTTAAAAGGAGTAACGGTCAATAAGAATGTCATCCGCTTTGTTGGCGTGTGCGCACTTATCGTGGTATTGCTGATTTGGCGTGACTATAAGCTTTATCAGGACAATAGCCGTCTGGTCTTTAAAAACCAACAGCCGACAGCAGAAGTTTTGGGAAGTTCTAAAATTTTAGTTTTGACCCAGTTCCAGCAACGTCTCGACTGGATTGCGTTAAAACCACAGGTAGAGATGTCTGAGGCGGATTTAAGACTGTTTGGGGAAATGGTGAAGAATAAAGCCACACCATACAACTTGAAGAAGTATGCGCAGTTACTGGCTTACAACCAAAAGTTAGAGGAAGCAGAACAACAGCTCGTTGTGTTGAGACAGCTGTATAAACAAAAGGTGAGTCTGGCAGACATCATCGAATTAAATAAAAAGGCGCAGATAAAAAAGTCTTAAGCTAGGCTTTTTGCAATAAAAAAAACCAAAGCAATGCTTTGGTTTTTTTATTGGCGATCTTTTTAAATCTGGCTTTGAATATAGTTTTCAATACCCACATTTTCAACCAGATCAAGTTGTGTATCGAGCCAGTCCCAATATTCTTCTTCTTTCTCTAGAATTTCCTGAACTAAATCACGGGTCACATAATCTTGTTCTGCTTCAGCAAGTTCAACCGCTTGCTTGATTGCTTCAATATTTTCTTTCACTTTACGGATGTCGCAGTTCAGGACTTCTTCGGTGTGTTGACCAATATAGAGTTTGCCTAAATGCTGTAGGTTCGGTAAACCTTCCAAAAATAAGATACGCTCAATGACTTTGTCAGCGTGTTTCATTTGACGGATCGATTCTTTGTATTCGGCTGAACCTAACTGCTCAATACCCCAATCATTAAACATACGAGAGTGTAAGAAATATTGGTTGATGGCGGTTAAATGGTGGTAAAGCACCTGATTCAGTTGGTTGATAACTTCGCGATTGCCTTTCATTGCGTTTACTCCAAAAACACCAAGTGTTGATGCCCTAGTAGCTAAGGCAATTTATCTTATATTAATCAACAAATAATGTTCTGGCGAGTAATTTATAGAACGGCAAATGAAAATCACAATCATAAGTGGAGTATTTGAAACTCCGTAACATCATTATAGAAATATGATTTTCATAAAAAAACCGCTGGATGAGGAACTTAAAAGTTCTGCAAGAAGCGGTGGAGTCGTAAAAGATGCGGTAAATTAAGAGGTAATTTTTAAGCAAAATCAGGCTGCGATGGAGATGCGTGCTGCAATTTCAGCAAGCTCATCACTAATAATTGCGCGTGCTTCAGGCGCACAACGACCACAACACGTGCCTAGGTCGAGTAGGTCACGGATTTCACGATAGCTTTCAGCGCCGTTTGCAACAGCGTCTTTGATATCCTGATCTGTAATTCCACGACATAAACAGACATACATGGGAGTGATCCACAAATATAAATGCGATAATTGATATTATTGATAATTATTATCGTTTGTCAATGAATTTCATTCTAAGCGGTAGAATATGTTTATTGGGAATTTGAATAAAAAAATACCGCTTTATCGGCGGTATTTTGAGTGTTTTTTATCTTATTGATAACTATAAGTTAAAAATATCTTATGGAATGATCACAATCCCATCCATTTCGACCAGTGCGCCTTTTGGCAGGCTGGCAACACCGAGTGCTGCACGTGCTGGGTAGGGTTGAGCAAAATATTCGCCCATAATCTGATTCACGAGTTGGAAGTGAGATAGATCAGTCAGAAAGATGTTGAGTTTGGCAATGTCTGCCAAGCTACCGCCAGCAGCAGTACAGACTGCTTTCAGATTATCAAATACACGACGGATTTGAGCTTCAATTCCTTCTACAAGTTCCATACTGTACGGATCTAAGCCAATCTGGCCTGATAGATAGAGCGTGTTGCCAACAAGAATTGCCTGAGAATATGTTCCGATAGCAGCAGGGGCGTGTTCAGTATGAATAACTTGACGTGACATTAAGCTCTCCTAAGTCCTATGTTTTCTCTTAAACAATGAGACTTTAACACAAAAGCGCAGACACGAAAGGGCTGAATACTGTTTAGTCGCTGTTGTTTGAACTTATTCCTGAGTTTTTATTGAGGTCGTATGCTTATCATTTACGTTACGGCCTTAGGGTTGGCTTAATTGACGGTTTCAGCTTTAGATACTTCAGGCTGCACAGTGGGCATGTTCAGGCGTTCGATACGAGGGAAACCGAAGTGCATACGTAAGTCGCGAATGATTTGGGCAATCTGATTACGGTTGCTGACCACGATGTTGACATAGGTTTTATGGTCTTGAGATTGAACCATTTCAACACCTGTTTTGGCTTTACGGCATTGATAGATCAGGTCAGAAATTTGTTCATCATTCATTTCCATATGAATGCATAAGTAGGCACTAAAGCGGACATCATCAATTTCTTCAGATTGCCAGTTGAGCGGCATGATATTTTCTGGATGCAGATGTTGTTCATGCAATAAATTACGACAACGCGAGCGATGCACGATTAAACCACGTCGTGATAAGTGCCCTTGGATTGGATCACCTAAAACAGGGTTGCAGCAATGTGCATATTTGACATCGACACCTTCTGTACCTGCGATGAGGCGGTCAGAAGCTTCCTGATGCTGTGAATAGTCTTGCGAAAATAAATGATTGGCCACCAGTTGAGGTAATAAGTCACCCACCGCAATTTGTTCAAAAAGCGTATCTTTACTGCTGACATGACGCCATTCCAGCACATTGATCCAGTCGGTTGGTGAAAGATCATTGATCGAGCGCTGAAACAATTTTAAAGCACGATTCAGGGCTTGCTGACCCACCAGACGTTGTTCATCAATATCTTGTTCACGCAGCATGTTCTGTAAGGCACGACGGGCTTTTTGGGTATTAATAAAGCTGAGCCAGTCCGGATTTGGTGTCGCAAGGACATCGGTAATGATCTCGACCACTTGACCGCTATGCAACGGTGTCGATAAAGGACGGATTTCTCCATCTACTTTGGCGCCTACGGCATGGTTGCCTAAAAATAGGCTAGCTGAGTAGGCAAAATCAACAACAGTTGCGCCTTGCGGTAATTCGTGCAATTGCCCGTGTGGGGTATAGACCCAGATTTTTTCTTGGTGTAAATAATCGAGTAAGTCGCTAAATGTCGTTTTCGCGCAACCGCTATCGATCAATGTATTCAGATTCTGCATAGATGCTTGAATCGCAGAACGGCAGGCCTGCGGCGCATTTTCCCCAAGGACTACCCCGAAACGCGCAGCTTTGCGCATTAGTTCGGTTTGAATGGTCAAGGAAAGCGTGGTTTTCTCACCTTTCAGCTTGATCATTAAGGACTGGTTGCCGCCAGGGAGTGGACGACGAATATGATCGCTATATTGTAAAACCTGAAAATTATCTTTGAGCGCATCGACTAAACGGTCACAGTCAGCGATGCTTTGTAAAATAATTTCAAAGGCATGGCTATGGCTGAGTTCATTCAGGTCGATTTCATTTTTAACAAAGTGGCGGAGTAATTCGATATTGTTATTTTTCTTTTTAATACGACCTTTTAAATCATGATTTTTTAACAGGTCAGTCAGTTTCTGTTCCCAGATCGCCTGATATTCACAACGTTTTGGTTTGGTTTCTAATAATGCGGTTTGCACATCATTAAACATATCCAGATCAAGATTTTGATAGCAGAGATGTTCAAGATTATCCGCCATTTCATTCATACCGACCAGACGCGCCATCGGTACAAAAATATCAAAGGTTTCCTGCGCAATACGCGCGCGTTTATCGGGACGGAGCGCGCCCAAGGTGGTCATATTATGATAGCGATCTGCCAGTTTAATAATAATGACACGTGGGTCTTGTAGCGTTGCTTGCAGAATTTTTCGGAATGATGCGGCTTTGTTATATTCTTTATCGCTAGAATGGCTGAGTTTGGTGACACCATCGACCAGCTCGGCAACCACCAGACCATATTTTTGTCCGATTTCATCTTTGGTAAATTCAGTATCTTCAATTACATCATGCAGTAAAGCTGCCATGAGTGTATCCGCATCCAGACGCATATGCGCGAGAATGCAACTGACCGCAATCGGGTGTAATACATAGGGTTCACCGCTTTTACGGGTAATACCGCTATGGGCTAAATCAGCAAAATCGCAGGCAGCAAGCACACGTTGAACGTCGCTATCCTTGAGATAGGCTTCAATGATGACTTTGAGCTGTTGCTTGGCTTGGCTGACTTCTTCGCCTGGCATATAACACCTTTTTAACATGAATTCAGTAATGAATAAGCTTATCTTCTAATGAAAAGCAAATTGCAAAGCTTGTCAATTTGTTCATTATAAAAACTCGTAAATTTTTTCAATGAAGTATATTGTTTTTACCAATATAACGCTGAATTTTACAACAAACAAAAAAGCCCAGTGTCTTCACAATGGGCTTTTCAGCAAAGCAAATTCGATTTAGAAAGTGAAACCTTCTAAGTTTAATGAATTTGTTGACAATACCATATCAAGATTTGATGTTTGGTAGTCTTGGTCGCGTTGTTTTAAAATTTCTTTAGTGACATGACCCACTGCGATCTCGCGTAATGCAACCACTGTTGGTTTGTCATTATCCCACTCTACAGTTGGTTCCATACCTTGACGTGCCAATTGACGTGCACGTTTACTCGCTACCAGTACCAACTCGAAGCGGTTATCTACATGGTCTAAACAATCTTCAACGGTTACACGTGCCATAAGTTGTCTCGTCTGAACATCACATTTGAAAGACTGAGTAGTATAAAAGGCTTTTATACAAGACTCAAGTTATTCGCGATTAAGGGTAATCAAGTTTTCGATTAATTGCTGGTGGCGGTTGCTTTGTTGCAAGGTCACCAAACGGTTTGCGGTAATAATGGCTTCTAGGTCATGCACTGCCTTGTTGAAATCATCGTTGATAATGACATAGTCAAAACTGGCAAAATGACGCATATCTTCCACGGCACAACTCAAGCGATGTTCGATCACGTCGACAGAATCTGTGCCACGGTTCGACAGGCGCTGTCTTAAGTCATACTGGGTTGGAGGGAGGATAAAGATCTGTTTTGATTCAGGAAAAAGTCGACGAACCTGTTCAGCACCTTGCCAGTCAATTTCAAGTAAAACATCGTGACCTTGCTGGAGTTGTTCTTTTACTTTGGCTTGCGAAGTACCGTAATAGTTTCCAAATACTTCTGCGTATTCGATGAAACCACCTTCATCGACTTGTGCTAAAAAACTTTCTTTACTGGTAAAATGATAGTGAACACCATCAAGTTCACCAGGGCGCTGACCGCGTGTAGTGTGTGAGACAGAAACGTGTAGGTTGCTGACTCGATCGAGTAGGGCTTTGACCAAAGATGTTTTGCCCGTTCCTGAGGCTGCAGAAACGACAAACAAGAGACCCGACATGATATTTTTCCTGAATATGATAAAATATCTTGGCTATTGTAGTGTAGCGTGCCATTAAACGAAATAGTTTGGCGTAAAAATTCAGTTGATCAGAGAGGTTGTTATGGAAATCGTGTTGGCCAATCCACGAGGCTTTTGTGCTGGTGTTGACCGTGCTATAGCAATCGTCAATCGGGCACTGGAATGTTTTAATCCGCCAATTTATGTCCGTCATGAAGTGGTACACAACAAATTTGTGGTTGATGACTTACGTCAGCGTGGCGCCGTTTTTGTTGATGAGCTAGATCAGGTTCCTGATGATTCTATTGTGATTTTTAGTGCGCATGGTGTATCCAAAGCGGTACAACAAGAAGCTGATCGCCGTGGTTTAAAAGTATTTGATGCAACCTGTCCGTTGGTCACCAAAGTGCATATCGAAGTGACTAAATATGCCCGTGAAGGAACTGAAGCCATTCTGATTGGACATGAAGGCCATCCAGAAGTTGAAGGCACAATGGGCCAGTATGATAAAACCAAAGGTGGCGCAATCTATCTAGTCGAAGACGAAGAAGATGTTGAAGCTTTAACGGTCAATCATCCAGATAAAGTGGCTTTTGTTACTCAAACTACGCTTTCAATTGATGATACAGCGAAAGTGATTGATGCTTTACGGGCGAAATTTCCTCAAATTCAAGGCCCGCGTAAAGATGATATTTGCTATGCCACGCAAAACCGTCAGGATGCAGTACGTGATCTTGCTGAGCGGTGTGATGTAGTATTGGTGGTCGGTTCGCCAAACTCATCCAACTCAAACCGTTTACGTGAACTGGCTGAGCGTATGGGTAAATCTGCTTATCTGGTCGATAATGCTGATCAGTTGCAAAAAGACTGGTTTAAATCGGATAGTAAAATTGGTGTGACTGCGGGTGCATCTGCACCTGAAATTTTAATTAAACAAGTGATCCAGCGGTTACAAGATTGGGGTGCAACACCACCAAAAGAGTTACAAGGACGTGAGGAAAATATCACTTTTAGTCTACCAAAAGAGTTGCGTATACAGGTGATACAAGCCTAATTTTATTAGAAAAATGTGAACTAGAAACGGATGGATGACACTCCATCCGTTTTTTTTGCTGCTTATCTGCTTTGTATTGGTTCTGTAAAAATAAAAATTAAGATAGAGTAGTGAATTTTTAAAAATTAGGTGCTGGGGAAATGGGGAAAACTCGGGGATTCACCTTAATTGAATTGATGGTGACAATTGCGGTGTTGGCTGTGATTGCGATGATGGCTGTGCCAGTATTTAACAATATGATGCTGGCCCAGAACTTTAATAAAAGTACACAAGAATTAATCCTGACTTTAAATCAAGCAAGAGCAAAAGCTGTACAGGAAAGAAGAGAAGTAGAGGTTTCCTTAAAATCAGATTCTACATCTACACCAAGTGCAAATACGGATTCTCAATTCAATTGGATGCCAGTGGGTAAAGCAGTTTTAAAGTCTGGTTCTAACATTTCTGTTTACTTTAATTTGACGGGTGGGGTTTGTGCTTTAGATGGCAGTACACCTGCAAAATGCATTCCTGTAAATAGCGATACAAGTATTGAAATCTGCAATAAAAGTTCTGGTGATAAGTCAAAAACTGTCAGTGTTTCACGTATGGGAACCATTCAGCAAACAACAGATGGGGCATGTTAATGAAACGCTTAAATCATCAACGTGGTGTTGGTCTTGTTGAAATTTTGGTTGCGCTATTAGTACTTGCCATTGGGGTATTAGGTTTTGTGACATTGCAGTATCGCTCATTAGAGGCAAGTGCTGAAAGTACTTCTCGTGTACAGGCCATAACGCTTGCTCGGGATTTAGCTGAGCGGATTCGGGTCAATCGCAATTCATTTAGTGTATATCAGGAAGAACTGTCTGATTCTAAGAAACAGAAAACATCAGCAAAGGAATGCATTGGTACAACAGTTTGTACAGATAAAGAGTTAGCTGATTTTGATATCGCACAGGTTGCCACAAGAGCTGCTTCTTTAGGTATGACCATGAATATTATGGACTGTCAAAATACCAGTAATCGTCAATGTATTTATGTCGCTTGGGGGGATTCAAGTGCAACGGATGGGACAGGAGTAGGAGATTGTACGAATGGGAGTGCTTATAACCCAGTCTCAACCTGTGTGATTATGGAGACCTATTAAAATGATAAAACAAGCAGGTTTCACATTAATTGAATTAATGCTCTCTTTAACGCTAGGTTTGATTATTACAGCTGCTGCGGTCCTGTTATTTTTAGCAGGTCAAAAAAGCTTATCGATGCAACAGGGGGTAGCCGATATACAGGATAATGCCAATTTCGGTTTGAACTATTTAACCCAAGATATTCGGTTGGCGAATCTAAATAATTTTAAAGCAGTGATTAATGATCAGACGGCTTATGGTGGAATCGTTCTAACCTCTTCAACAAATGCCCAGAAGGATGCGCAAGGTACGGCATTAAGTAATATCTTTCATCAGGTTGAAGGAAGTAATGTTGCAGCTAAATTTTTATCTGCAAGTGGTATAGCTCCCTCGAACGTACAGATTAAAGGTACTGATATTTTAAGTGATCAATTGGTGATTCAATATGTGCCGCAGTATGTTCTGAATCCAGCAGGGACAATCTGGAATGGGGGATACGATTGCGAGGGGAATGCACTAAATTTTCCTGTGACCCAACCAGCTAAAGGTGGTGAATTTGGACAGCAAGTTATCGTTCAACGCTATTTCTTAAGAGTCGACAATAATAAGAATGGGAATGAGCCAAATCAGGCTCTAGCTTTAGCTTGTGATGCTGGACGCTATCCGGTTGAGCCAGCTAAAGCAGTAAACCCTACAGATCCATTACCTGCCATGGCGGTTACAGGCTATGGGGATGCAGGTGAAATCATCATGAAACGCGTTGATCATTTTAGGGTTCTGCTCAACATTCAAGATGATAGTGTAACTGCACCAGGAGCTAGCCGTCGCTATATTACCTTTAAAGATTATATGGCTTTGCCTTCTCCGCGTCCTCGCATTGTAGCGGTACAAATCGGTATATTGGCGCGCTCGGCTCAAGCGGTTAATAAAGAAAATAGTATTAATGATGACCAGATTTTTAGGGTGTTGGACCAAGAGGTCACAGTTAAAAAACCGAAAGCAGGTAGTCCTAAGTATATAAGACAGGTCGTAGCGCAAACGATTGCTTTACGTAACGTTATTGGGGAGCGTGGACAATGAGGCAGCATCAAACTGGCGCAACCTTGATTGTTGTGTTGATCTTTTTATTGGCCATTACAGTAATCGGAACACTTGCTATTCGCCAAAGCATGGTGGGGCTGAATATTGCAACCAATAGTCAAGTGTCGCAATTGGTCATGCAGAACTCAGATGCCTCTTTCTTTAATATCGAAGAGGCGAATCAACTGATTCAAAGTTTGGGTGCCAATGGAATGTTTGGTTATATCAGCGGTGCAAATGATAAGAATAAAGAGCTTGTATTTTGTTTTCGTGGTGATCAGGCCAGTTTTTTCGATTTGAATCGGGCAAGTCTGATGATTTGGGAAGATGGGGCGAAGAAGCCTACAAATAACAGTTTGGGGTCAGATGGTTATTGTGATGCGGTTGATACGAGTGGGAACTGGTTCACCAGCGGGCGTAAAACAGTCATGACTCAAGTTGCAGTAAAGTTTTCAACAGTAACTCGGAATGATCCATTTTATGCACGTCAACGAGGGGTAGATCCTAAAACAGGACAAATTGAAGATGCAAAGATAGTCAAGGTTTTTGCTGTTTCGCTTATGCCAAGTTTAACTAATGTTGACCGTTCAGAGATTAATACATGCTTACAGTCGCATATGAGTGAAGTCACTATTCCAGATGGAACCACTGCACCTGTAATTGATGAAAATGCAGTAGCGGTAAAAGATAATCCTTTGAAAAACGTTACGGAATGTCTAACCAGTTTAAATGTGCCTTTCACAACGCAAGTGAGTGAATACAACATAACTCAGAATTTCTCTTAAACGGGGAGTAAATATAGATGAATAAAAATATGAAACAGAATCGTAAAACCACATTTTTTCGTCAAAAATTACTCGCCATGAGTATTGCTGGGTTGTTTACGGGAGTTGTGAGCACCAGTGTTACTCAAGCCAGTGATATTGATATTTATCAGGAAGCTAAGTCAGGTGAGATTACCTTGATGTTTATGCTGGATATTTCTGGGAGTATGGGAGGATCTGGTTCATATGATGGGACAGGACAAGAGCGTATCGCTCGTTTAAAAACAGCAATGCAAGACTTATTGAACGGTAATGCAACAAAGAAAATTACCAAACTTAGCGATGACAAAGTTATTGGGTTATCTACCCTCGGTGCATATCAGAATAATAGGGCATACGATACGGGTGCTATTTTAGTACCTGCACGCCGCTTGGATGCTGTTATTGGAACCAAAACCCAACGTCAGATTTTATCTGAAAAGATTAATGGATTAAGTGCGAGTACGTGGACGCCAACATCACGTTCTTATGCGGAAACTGCGGCCTACTTACTTGGACAGACTACCGCCTCAAGATATCGCACAGTTTCCGATATGCCATATTATCGCAGCTATGAATACGGTGGCCGTACTGTTGTACAGCAATGTACATCGTGGAACTCAAGCTATTCGAGTTGTAGTTCAGGTTCATGGGCAACTGTATCAGGCTCGGTACCTCCAGGTAATTCAATAGCTAAACGTGAATGTTTTATTTCTCGTTATTATGATAACCAGTTTTGTTATGATTATTCTGGTGTGATTAGTATTGCCAACAATAATACGGGCTTTCCTTACTCGGCAGCAGATACAAAAAATACGGATCAAACTTTATATCAAATTCCATCTTCCTTAACTCAGAATGACGAAATTAAAAAATGTAGCGGGCAAGGGATTTATGTTTTAACGGATGGTGATCCAACCCGAGATATTGATTCCCTGCCATTAATACAAGGGGCTTTAGGAGAGAAAGGGACAGGTTTCACTTGTACAACCACGGGTACCAATGATGCAACCAATAGTTATGATTGCTTGAACAATCTTGCGTTAACGCTGCTTGATCCAAGCAAGAACCCATCCGGTCTAAAATTCAAAACCGCTGTGGTTGGTTTTGGTAGTAGCTTTAATAATGTTGCCTCTTATGACAAAACCAAAACCCAGCAACAGAATATTGATGCTTTAGGAACCATTAATACCAATGTAAAGAGAGCAGCTTATTGGGGGATTATTGGCGAAGGTGGCTGGTATTCGGGGAACAGCTCTCAAGATGTTGTCGATAGTGTAAATGCTTTTCTGGGCGAGTTAGGTACAGACATTCCTGCGGTCACGACGGGTTCACCTACCATTCCTAAAGATAGTCTTAATCCAGCCGTACTACAAAAACAGGCTTATTTCCCCCAGTTTCAACCCACACCTGATAAACCGTATCAACTTTGGGCTGGAAACCTTAAAAAATATAATGTTATTAGTGGTATTCTAAAAGATAAAGGCGATAATAAAATTACGGATTCTACCGGACGAATCGTCGATAACTATGACTTGTGGTCTAAGGCGGTAAGTACTGAGCAAGCAATTAAAGATGCGGATGAAAATACGCCAGGAAGTACCAAGTTTGCACTTAGAGGAGGAGCCTGGTCACAACTAAAATTAAAAATTGCTGCAGGTGAGGCGACAGAAAGCCGTAAATTATTAACCAATCGTATTGCAAGTGGAACAGGCACTTCTGCAACATTTGTTACTGGTTCAAGTTTACGACGTGTGACGAGTGGTGATTTAACTGATGCAACTTATCGAAATGATGCAAATCGTGGTTACTTGATGTTGCTTTTAGGTTATGGGGTTGATGCGGCAAATCCGAATACAATTACAACCACCTCACTTAGCTCAGCGCCTGAGTTACGCCAGATTGGTGCAGTCATGCATTCATCTCCTCTATTGGTAACCAATAAAGGCAAGGTGACTTATACCAAAGGTGTTGTAGGCTCAGAAAATCGTGAAGATTATGTGCTATTTGGTACGACACAGGGCTTATTACATGTCGTGGATGCTAAAACAGGCGAAGAAAAATTCTCTTTTGTCCCGAATGAAATGATTGAGAAACAAAAACAAGCTTTCCAAAAATATGATACGACAACCGGCGGCATGGCAAATCTTTATTATGGGATTGATGGGCCTTGGACAGCTTATACCGAATATGTGATAGATGGCTCTGGTAACCTCACCGTCGGTTCTGGTAAAGGAATTAACCAGAAGGGTAAACAAGTCGTGTATGGTGGCTTACGTATGGGCGGACGAAGCTACTATGCTTTAGATCTGCAAAATATAAATGATCCTAAATTGAAGTTCCAGATTTCTCCTGCAGAAGGAAAAGTCTATAACAATACTAATCCAACAGGTAAGGCATATTCTGAACTGGCAAAAATGGGGCAGAGCTGGTCAAAACCGACCATTGCCTGGGTAAATTGGGCCGGCAAGCGTAAACGTGTGATGTTCGTAGGCGGAGGATACGATGCTGGTGGTACCGATGGTAATGCCAATAGTGGGGGGTATGAGAGTGATACATATAATCAAACCAATCAGATTGGTGGTGGTGTCTATATGTTCGATGCTGATGATGGTACGCCATTATGGTGGGCGAGTGCCAATGCCACCAATACAACAACAGGGGTAATTGGTTTAAAATCAGATGATCTGAAATATAGTGTAGTCAGTGAAATTCGAACCGAGGATCGTGATGGTGACGGTTTGGCTGATCATCTCTATTTTGGTGATTTAGGTGGACAATTATTCCGTATCGATTTAGATAATAAAGCCAGTACAGCCTCAAGTTTTGCGAAAGCACCTCGTTTATTGTTGAATTTACACAAAGCTTCAGGAACTACGGGTACCAGTCCTCGTTTTTATGAGATGCCAGCTTTTTCGATTTATGATTATGCGGGAAGTACTTTTGCAGTCGTCTCAATTGGTAGTGGCAACAGAAGTACGCCATTAAAGGATTATACTGTTGGCACTTCTGGTTATGATTATGATGCTGTCTATAATATTTATGATAAAGATGTAGCTGCCCGTGGTTTATATAATTCTGGTTATAGCTATTCAACTACTACAGTGACATTAGCAGACTTAGGCGATGGAAATTTAGGAGAGGTCAAAGCAAGCAATCGAAATGACAATACGACACTTGTTGCACCTTATGCCAAGAAAGGATGGTTTTACCGTTTCCAATCTAACAAACTACAGAGTGCCAAAGTTTTTGCCACGCCGATTGCTTTAAATAATCGTCTATTTGTCTCGACGTTTGATGGAAGTAAACCCGGTTTATCGGGGGACTGTGGTGCTGGTGTCAAAGGCGAAAGCTTCCTAAATCAGTTCTGTATGCCGTATGGCCAATGTGATAAGACGGTTGTATCAGGTTCAGGTATTGCGTGTAGTACTGGTGATGGCTGTTCATTAGGGGCAGGAATTCAATACACTGCCATTGTGGATGATGCTAAGGACTGTGATCCGACCCAAGGAGAGTGTGGTGGAGGCGGTAGTGGTGGACCTGGGCCGGGAGATGGGAAAAACAATAAAAATTACTGTGTTTCAACAGGGAACCGTGGGGCGATGACGAATAATGGTGTTATCTCTTCTGGCAGTAGTGAAATGTGTTTAATCCCTCAACGCTGGTATGAACGTTCAAGATAGGAATGAGTCATGTTAAATAAGAGATTCACTCCTTCTAAGGGTTTTACTCTAGTTGAACTGATGATTGTTGTGGTTATTGTCGCTATTTTGGCGGCAATAGCGATACCGAGTTATCAGGTATATGCCCGCCGAGCTCAGGCTTCTCAAGCTCAGCAAGAAATACAGCGGCTGGCAACAGAGCTGGAAAAGCATAAAAGCCGTAATTTTAATTATATTAACTTTTCGACAGTGCCCAATGCATCTCCAGCTATGAATCAGGTGGTTTTACCTGCAGGCGCAACAGGTGCAGCAATTAAATATACAATCACTGTGCAAGATGGCGATGATCCGACAAAAACACTCTTTGCGAATGGTGTTAATGGGCAAAGCTGGATCATTCGGGCACAAGCTGCTGATGCAAAAAATTGGAGTTTTGTTCTGAACAGTAATGGTCTACGCTGTAAAAGACAGGATAAAACTATTGCGTTAGATTGCTCAGGATCTGGAGTCGAGTCAACATGGTAAAGCAAAACAGAGGTTTTACATTAATTGAGTTGATGATAGTCGTCGCCATTATCGGGATTTTAGCTGCGATTGCTTACCCTTCATATCAAGAATATGTTCGGAGAACCAAACGTGTTGATGCACAGGCAGATATGATTGAGCTTGCCGGACGTTTGCAACGCTACAGAATCGCGAATTTTACATTTTTAAAATCCGATGGCGCCACACCAATCGCAATTGCTGATGTTGGGCACACGGGTACACTGCCAGAATCAGGTGGTGCAGCGTTATATACCTTGGCTTTATCTAATGTTAGTGCTGGCACATGGACATTGACCGCGACCCCAACGGGAGCGCAAACAGGGGATGGCCACATCGTTTTAAACCATCGAGGGGAGCGCTGCTGGACCAAAGGGAGTGATAAAAATAGTGGTACAGCCTGTACTCCATCCGCAACTACCAACTGGGACGGTCGCTAACTTTTTTATAACTATGATTGGCGAACTAGAGAAAGCAAACCCTAAAGAGGTTTGCTTTTTTTATGAATAATTTTTGATGTTATTTAACATTATTGACAATAATAACAAGTGAATGTGATCAAATTATCACTTATCTGCTGTTCTATACCTTTTATCCCCTAATGGTAGCTTTTCGTGTATTTTAGGTTGAAATTGATAATTAAACATGAAAACAATCACGAAAAATAGTGCTTCTCTCATTTATATAATGAATTGATTTTACTTACTTAAAATACTTGAGAGCGCTGTTACAACAAAAAGATTTGTGCATATGGAGGACTATATGCAACAAGCCCATGACGACGCGGAGCATCGCGCTTTATCTTGTGCACAGGCCAAACCTTGCTCGGGATTTACGATGGTTGAACTGATCATCACCATCGCTGTTTTAGCAATTATCGCTTTAATGGCTGCACCTTCATTCGCCTCCATGTATAACCGCCAAAAGTTAGAGTCCTCCGTACGTGAACTGACGATGAAGGTTTCAGAAGCAAGAAGCCAAGCAGTTCTACTCCGTCAAAGCACTGGTATATGTCTGGCTTCTTTATCAATCGATGATTGTGCAACTGCAATTTCGATTCCCAAAACTGAAACACAACGAATTTTTATTGCCCGTTTAGAAAATGGCGTGTCTCAAACAAATGCCTCAGCCACAAGTCTCAGTTTTAGAACCAATGGCAGCATTGCTGCACAAAAAGACTTTATGTTGGAGCGACAAGGCCTTTCTTATTGTGTTCGGGTCGGTGTCATTGGGGATACCATTATCACGGAAGGAACCTGCCCATGAATATAAAACAACAAGGGGTTGGACTGGTTGAAGTCTTGGTCGCGCTGGTTTTATTAGCGATCAGCGTATTGGGTTTTGCTGCTTTGCAGTTAAGGGCGGTGGACTCCAGTCTGGAAGCCAATAAGCAGGTGATAGCGCTGACCATTGCACGCGATCTGGCAGAGAAAATGCGTGCAAATCCACAGGCGACCCGAGCAGGGAAATATAAGGTTGCAGCAGTAGAGGTGCCGAAAATAGCAGTATCAAATGTAGCGGATAAACCTGAAAAGATTGCGCTACAGGATTTACAGAATGCTGCGCTACAAGCCAAAGATAGTGGGATGAATCTCGCTGTGGATCAATGTCCAACTGGAAATAACCGACAATGTATTTATGTCGCCTGGGACGAGACCAATCTGGCAGGAAATACTGGAATTGCTTCATGCATAAAAGATGGGGCTTACGTTTCAGGATCACATTGTCTGTTTCTGGAGGCTTATTAAAATGGGAAGAAGCCTTGCAGATTTTAAGCCATATACCAATAGTCAATCAGGCTTTACATTGATTGAGCTGATGATTTCACTGACTCTAGGTTTGTTGATTGTCGCTGCGGCAATTCAACTGTTTATTACTGGGATTACTAGCTATAAATTACAAAAAGCTATGGCACATATTCAGGACAATGCCAGTTTGGGCTTGAATTTTATTGTTGATGATATTCGTAAAGCCAATCTGAGTTCGCCTGTACCCGCCGTTAATGACCAGATTGGTTATGCGGGAATTTTGCTGACCTCAAACAATGTTGGTGAAAAGATTGATCTGAATTGTGCAGATTGCTTTGCCAATAATCAGCTCACCAGTTTTGGTAATGCCAATGTGACGGGCCTAACCAATGATCAATTACTCATCCGTTATCAAGCGCCACAAGGTGGATTGGACTGCTCAGGTAAGGATGTGAGTAGCGGGACATTTGTGGTGCAGCGCTATTATGTTGATTCCACGGTAAAAGATTCACGTAAGTCTTTACGCTGCCAAGCTGCACAATATAGTCAAGCTTCACTGGATGCCAAGACATCGACTGATCGTTTAAAACTTGCTTGGGAAGACAGTCAGGTCATTTTACCTAATGTTGATTTCTTTCAGGTACGTTTGGGTTATATGGATGGCGACCTCAATAGTGCAAATAGTACCTTGGCCTATGCCGATATTAAAAACTATATGGCCTTAAAGGCAACGTCAAAAAATATTGATGGAGTCACACAGGCTGTTCGGCCACATGTCCATGCCATTCAATTGGGGGTGCTGGTTCGTTCTGATGACAGAACAGGTAACCAGTCGATTATTAAAGAGCGGAACAAAGAGCCATTTCAAGTCTTGGGTACCCCAGTCAATCTGATATCTACCTATCAGGATAATTATTTGCGTCAGGTTGTGAATCAAACAATCTCTTTACGAAATGCAATGGGTTGGGTTTCGGAAGGTTGTGATAGCAGTAAAACCACAACCTGTACAAATGGGGGGGCTGGAACATGATTCAGGCTCAACGTGGTGCGACACTCATCGTTGTACTCATGATTTTATTAATGATTACGATTATTGGGACGCTGGCGATACGTCAAAGTGTGAGTTCATTAAAGCTGGTGAGTAATCATCAGATCCAGACTCTGTTGACCCAAAATGCGGATGCAGCATTGATGTATTTTCAAGATCCGAATACTCAACAAAATTTAGCCTCTGCAAATGGCATTGTGGGATTCTTTAAAAACGAAAATAACAAAGATGCAGAACTCGTATTTTGTTTTTCAGGAACGGATCCATTTGCATTAAGTAAAGCGGGTTATCGGCTAAATAGTCAGTCTTTTAATATTAATAGCTCTGGTGCGGGTGCATGTACAGAGACTTCAGCAAAAACTTCAAGTGGCCGTAAACAGGTTGTGACTCAGGTTTATATCAAAAGAGCCTTAACACCAACTTCACCTTTTGCAGACCTATCTCGTGGCACAGAGGTAACAGGGGCAAAAACTGAAAACAATATTCGCTTGCGTGTCTATGTTGTATCAGTAATGCAGGGATTATTAACAGCTGATGCTTTATTTAAAGCAGACAATGATCCTGACAAAGGTTGCCTGACGAAAAGCATAGACAATAATGGCGTCAATGCTGTTGCCGCCTGCCTAAAACAAAATACAGAAAAGCCAATATATAACATACAAGTCGCAGAATATCGTTTCTTGTCTGACTTTGAACCTACAGGTTCATAAGGGAGAAATGCCATGAATAATAAGAAGATGAAGAAACTCAACAGGTGTGAAGAACAACAAAAGAACAAAGTTAAAGGCTTGCTGTTGAGTTGTACGGTATTGTCTAGCCTTTTAATCCTTTCGTCGGTGACATCGGCCAGTGATATTGAAATTTATCAACCTGCAGCGGGTAATAAAAAACGATTAATGTTGATGGTAGATCAGTCTCGTAGTATGGGGGGAGCTGGTTTATTAGGGTTGGTTAAAGATTACCCGCTTTGTGTGGGAGGCGGTGTAACAAACATACTAGGAGACTTGAAATTAGGAGTAAATGTTGCAGGTAAAACGGATTTAATTGATATCACAAAAGAAGCAACTGATTTGGTAAATCAAGCTGTTTTAAAAGGACTGCTTGGAAATGGACAAGGACAGGGAATCTTGGACTCTATTGCTGAAATCAAAACTGAACAGCCAAATACAGCTTATCCATTTCCTCGGCAATCCTGTACGGTCGTGACGACAGATGCAACCATCAAGTTGTTAGATAACCTATTGAGCGGATTACTAGGAGTAAGTACGGGGTTATCAGCAGAGCAATATATTCGTGAAACCTGCGATCCACTTATTGATATTAGTGTTCTGAAACCGATTACGCATTCTTCAACAGTTGGTATTTATCGTTGCTATGATAAAACATCAAGAGTACGTATGGCATTGACTGATATTTTAAAAGGTAAAAAGGGTGAAGCTGGCCTGCCAGATATGGAGAAAATCCCTGATAGCACCATGGTCGGTTTATCGGTTTCACCTTATGATCACCAAGCAAATGATCGTGCGGGAGCGATTGTTTTTGAGCCAAAATTATTGAGTGATGTCTATTCTTATAATGGAAAAACACAATCCCATCGTGAGCATTTAATTGATTACATTGCCAGCGCCAATATGGATTCTAAAGGCGATTTTAATGTTGGTAGTCTGCTTTTTAAAGGATTACCTGAGTTAATCGGTGCGGTTCTAACGGATGTGCTAAATAAAGTTGCTGGAATTTTAACAAACCCTCTAGGAAGTGTAAGTTCACTATTAGAGTTTGAAAAAACTAATCAAAAACTCAACGATTTATTAAAAGTGTTGGGTTTAGGAGGAAATAGTCCGCTTGCGAGTACATATGCTGAAACAGGTGCATATTTACTGGGAAATACCACTAAGGGGACAGGTGCTAGACAAGAAGCCATGAGGTTAACCCCTGTAAAGCTATTAGGTCTTCCTTTACTCGGTTGGTATGACTATAAATGTACCGTTTGGGAGGCGGATAAGGCAACTTGTAAGAAAGATGGATGGACCTTTGTTGGTGGACGAGGCGTCAATACTTCCGAATATAAAGCGGTATCAACAGATTTAATTGATTCTCTGGTTGGAGGAGATGGGGTTGTTGGAGGCCTATTAAGTGGTGTTGTCGGTTCTCTGGTGAAAGTAGGAGGTAAGGAACTATATTATGCCTATACCATTGAAGCAGATGGACTATATAGTGGTTTTTCTGATAGTCAGAGAAATAGCTCTGTCATTCAATCAAATAACCCCAACTTTTATAAAAAGCCAACCACAGCGCCTCAATGTGATGCAAATGGTTTAATGGTTATCTCTGGAAATGTTCCAAATATTTCACCAACAGTAACAGATGTGCTGTTGCAGTCTCGGGCAGGAAAAGTTGATGGAACTGAACAATCAATTGAACGTTTAATGGGGCGTTCATTGGATTCTAAGCAAACATTATCAATTCAGTATAAAGATGGAGGAGATGCAACGCGAAGAGAATGGGGCTTTAAGTGTAAATCTACCGATTTAATTCAAACGAGAAAAGGTGATGGGGACTTTGCAACCTGGAAATGCATTGGGTCTTATGCCTCAGAAATTAGGGGATTATCTGAGAATAGTATTAAAACGGCTGTTATTGGTCTGGATCGTTCATTCCTACAACTTCCTGAATATATTGCTGGGCAGACTGATAGCAGTGATACAAAAGGTCTTAATCAAATTAAGACGACGACTGTAGCAAAAGATACATTATTAGGTGGTTTTTTACCGACAACAGTAAAAAACTTATTGGATACTTTAGCGATTGGCCCTCTAGGCAATGGGGTAAAAAGCCTTCTCAATAGCTTATTACCGCCAGATGAAGAAGACATCAAGAATATGGCACGTTGGGGGGTGATTGGTGGTGGGGGCTGGTATAACGCAGCCAATAGCCAGAATATTGCACAAAGTATTAAAGACTTTCACGATAATTTAGGTGTAACAGACGGTGATCCGATTGGTTTACAAACTATTCCTGAAGATCCACTTACGCCTTATCGTATGAGTAATGATGTTTATAAAAGTATGTTTGAACCAACTGAAAAAGCCAGTTGGATCGGTAACTTCAAAAAATACTATGTTGAAACAGACAATTCTGTGAATAAGCTGAAAGATGCCTGGGATATTTCAGCAAGCAGCTATGATGTTCAGGATTGGAATAAAGGTGGGTTGCTTGCCAAGCTTAAAAATCTGAAAAATAAAACTGATAATTCAGATCCGACCAAGCCGATTATTACAGAGCGTAAAGTATTGATTAATCGCGACTGCCAGCAAATTGATAATACTACAACGTATCAATTTACTGAGGTGGGCTCCTTAAAAACAATTAATAATAAGTATCTGGACGTTAAATGCGGATCTGGAACTACAGCCCGTTCAGATGATAAAGGTTATCTGCTCATGAATTTGCTGGGATATAACGCGGGTAATGCCGCAACCACAGCAGATCTGACTGAAGCAAATCGTACCAACTGGAAAGTGGGCATGAACCTGCATTCAACACCTGTTAAATTGACTCAAGAAGCTGTCTTTAATGCAGATAACAGTGTTAAAGAACGCAAGGATTATATGTTATTTGGCACCACACAAGGTTTGTTGCATGTCGTTGATGCCAAAACGGGTGAAGAAAGCTTTGCTTTTGTACCCAATGAAATGCTGGAAAATACCCAACAAAGCAAAGCATTTTTAGAAAAACCAGCTGGCGTAAAAGCAGATATGGCATACGGTATTGATGGTGCATGGACCATTTATAGCGAATATGCTTATGGGATGAAAGCAGTCAGTAGTGGCAGTGTCAGCAGTGAAATTGTCGCGACTGTTGGTGAGATCAAGAGCGATGGTAGAGTGGTCGCGAAAGGCAAACAAATTGCCTATGGTGGTTTACGTATGGGAGGACGTAGTTACTATGCATTAGATCTCAGCGATATCAGTCAACCTAAACTTAAATTCCACATTGATCCAGATCGCAATCGTATTATTAGTCTGCAAGCTGATGGAACCTATAAAACCACAACCAATACGGCTTTAGCTGCGATGGGGCAAAGCTGGTCTAAACCGACCATTACCAGCATCATGTATAAAGGTGCAGCAAAACGCGTCATGATTGTTGGTGGTGGCTATGATATGGAATATGAAAAAACTGCACCAGTGATTTCAAATGCAACCAAAGGACGTATGGTGTATATGTTCGATGCAGACAATGGTGACCTGATCTGGTATGCAGGCGGCGATAATCAAAGCACATCATGTGGTTCAGGTGATACCAATCATGGCATGAAAATGAAAGATTTATATAGTGTTGTGAGCCGTATCAATGCAGTAGACCGAGACGGAGATGGCGTGACTGATCATCTTTATTTTGGTGATTTGGGAGGTCAAGTCTGGCGGATCGATTTGAGTAAAGATTTCGGAACCAAAGATGGCGGATGTGGCAGTTACAGTATGCTGTTTAAAGATACTAATAGCCGTTTCTATGAAGCACCAAATTTTAGTGTATACGGTTATGAACAACCCCTTGCAGTAGTGAGTATTGCATCAGGGAATCGCAGCCTGCCATATAGCGATAAGAATTCAAGTAGCACTGTTTATAATCTTTTTGATCAGGATGTGGTTCGTCGTAATTTCTCCACTGCAAGTAGCAGTAATAGCACGCCAAAATTTTTAGCCACGGATCTTAAAGCAATGCTGACAGCAAGTGAACTAAAAGGCAAAAATCTGGTACAAGTGAAGGCCATGATTCCAAATGGCTGGTATGTACAGGCGAATAGTGTGGTTGGAAAAGAACTGGATGCTCAGGGCAATGAAACTGCTTTAACCAGTCAGACTGGAAGTAAGGTGCTGGGTGAAATGGTGGTGATGAATAAGAGCCTCTATGTCAGCGTCTATAATCCAAATACCACTGCAGGGAATGGTTGTAAAATTCAGGCCAATGGCGCAACTACAGTGCAACGTTATTGCTTACCTTTTGGTGTATGTGAACAAGATGTCAAAGATACCACGATGAGTTTTGGGGCTGGGCATGGAATTGTTGAGTCGATGGTGGGTGCAGGTATTGGACTGGGTGACAAAAATGGAATTACACGTCAGCTGCTCAATCCAAATGCCAAAGACAAAATCGGAAGTAGCAAATTATCTGCGAATACCATGCGTCGCCAACTGGTTCCACTGACTTGGTATGAACGTAATGAATAAAAGGAAGCGATACTATTATGTAGCCTTAAAAGGAAGGAGAGATGTGCACTCTCTTTCCTGCGACGAGCGTAAATTAATTAAAGCTACAGGCTTCACTTTGATTGAACTGATGATTACGGTGGCAATCATTGCGATTATCGCAGCAATCGCTATTCCGAGTTATCAGGTTTATATCCGCCGTGCAGAACTATCTACAGCCCAACAGGAAATGCTAAAGGTTGCAGAACTGCTGGAAAAGCATCGGGCGCGTAACTTTAGTTACGATGGTTTTGTACTAAAAGGCACATCTATAAATCAGGGGCCTTATTACTCGGTAGCGAGTGCAACCAATAACAGCCTGCTTTTACCTTTAGACGCAAGCAGTGGCAAGCAGAAATTTACCCTTACCTTAACTGTGAATGCTCAAACATGGTCTTTAAAAGCCGTGAGTCAAAGCCCGCGAAATTACTCATTACTTCTGACCAGTGCGGGCATTAAATGTAAGACCAAAACACCTGCAAATATTACAGCTCAAGATTGTGGATTAGACAAAGAAGACTGGTAAGCCAGCAGATTTTATCAATTAAATTCAAAGCTGTGGATAAGCCGAAAAATAATCTTTATTTCAAAGTCAATTTAACGTAGAATATCGCCCTCTATGAAAGGGGTTTGAAGTGTTGCCGATGGTCGGCGCAGGGATAATCCGTAAAAATTATAAGGTTGTTCTCATGGTTGTTATTCGTTTAGCGCGCGGTGGTGCAAAAAAACGTCCATTCTATCAAATCGTTGTAACTGATAGCCGTAACGCACGTGACGGTCGTTTCATCGAACGTATTGGTTTCTTTAACCCAACTGCACAAGGTAAAGCTGAAAAAGTTCGTTTAGACGCTGACCGTTTTGCTCACTGGGTTGCTCAAGGTGCTCAACCTTCAGAGCGCGTTGCTTCTTTAGCTGCTCAAGCTAAAAAAGCTGCAACTGCTGCGTAATAGTAGTAGGTAGCCCATGACATCGACACAGAATGTGCCAGAAGATCGTATTCAGATTGGACAGTTACGTTCAGCTTATGGATTGAATGGGTGGCTCTGGGTTTATTCAAATACTGAACCTATGAGTAATATGTTTGACTACCTTCCTTGGTACATTGAGACCAAGGCAGGTTGGCAAACAATAGATGTGAAACGTTGGAAACCACATGGCAAAGGCTTGGTTGTTGCATTAAAAGGCGTAAATGATCGCACTGGTGCAGAAAATCTGGTTGGCGCAAATATCTGGATTGCCAAATCTCAGCTTCCAAAAGCAGATGTAGACGAGTACTACTGGTCTGATCTTAAAGGTCTAACGGTGTTAGGTCTTGATGATGAAGAACAAGAAGTCAATCTCGGTCAAATCTATGAACTGTTTGAAACAGGTGCCAATGATGTCATGGTCGTTAAAGCGACTGCTGACAGTGTTGATGCTGAAGAGCGAATGATTCCGTGGCATAAAGATGTGGTACAACGCGTTGATCTTGAAGCTGGTCGTATTTACGTCAACTGGGGCGTAGACTACTAATCCTTTTAGGGAAAGTAGCGCAGCAGGAAAATAGAGGAGTCTGCGGTGTTTTTTGCAGTCATCACATTGTTTCCTGAAATGTTTGAAGCGATTACAGCGTACGGGATTAGCGGACGTGCAGCAAAGCGTGACATCGTGCAAGTGACTTGCATTAACCCACGAGATTTTGCTGAGGGCAATTACAAACGGGTGGACGAACGTCCTTTCGGTGGCGGCCCAGGTATGGTGATGATGGCTGAGCCTTTGGCAAAAGCAATTAATCATGCCAAACAACTTGCTTCACAAGCAGGCTGTGTTCATGCCCCAGTGGTGTATATGTCACCGCAAGGCAAAACCTTGAATGAGCAGGCAGTACAACAATTCGTTGATTATGATGGTTTGATTGTATTGTGTGGGCGTTATGAGGGCGTCGATGAGCGTTTAATCCAGCATTATGTTGATCAAGAATGGTCAATCGGGGATTACGTTTTATCGGGTGGTGAACTTCCTGCCATGGTGTTGCTCGATAGTATTATTCGCCGTTTGCCCAATGTCATGACTGACGAGCAATCTGCGATACAAGATTCTTTTGTAGATGGTCTTCTTGATTGTCCACAATATACAAAACCTGACCATTTCGAAGGGTTAGATGTGCCTGAGGTACTTAAATCAGGACATCATGCCAATATTGAGAAGTGGCGTTTTTTGCAGCGTTATCAACGAACTTTAGATCGTCGACCTGAACTGGTTGAAAAAGTAGAGTTGAGCAAACAGCAAATTAAATGGTTAAAAAATTCGAAAGGTTAAACTGATATCAGTTGATCTTCGCACCCAACGAGAAGCTTTGCTTCGAGTTCTACTTAAACTTGGTTTAAGTTAAAAATAGGCTCTTTAGGACGTTTGTCTTAAGGGGAAAGTTAAACGGGAAATATGCGCTTTAGCCTCTATTCCCAGCGGCGTCAGAGACCTCTTCTCTCCCGCACATATTGGAGATTCCACATGAGTGGTAAACATCCTTTAGTTCAAGCTGTTGAAAATGCACAGTTAAAATCAGACATCCCTGCTTTTGCACCGGGCGATACAGTTATCGTTCAAGTTAAAGTAAAAGAGGGTGACCGTGAGCGTCTTCAAGCATTTGAAGGTGTTGTAATCGCGAAGAAAAACCGTGGTTTAAACTCTGCTTTCACAGTTCGTAAAATCTCTAGCGGTGTTGGTGTTGAGCGTGTTTTCCAAACTCACTCTCCAATCGTTGCTAAGATCGAAGTGAAACGTCGTGGTGACGTTCGTCGTGCTAAACTTTACTACCTACGCGAGTTGTCTGGTAAAGCTGCACGTATTCGTGAAAAGTTACCAGCTCGTAAACAAGGTTAATTTTAACTTTGTTGTAAAGCAAAAAAATGCGCCTTTGGCGCATTTTTTTATGTCTGTTTGTGCTTAAAAGCCAATCCTTTTCTAAATCCTCGACCTAGTTTTGCTAAAATAGGTCTTTATGCTTTGACTTTTCTTTTTATGAAAAAAAGTGCTTACCGCCATTTAAGCGGTGTTTTCCTATTAAATAAGCCTTTAGGTTTAAGTTCTAACTCAGCACTGCAAAAGGTGCGTCGTCTTTTTAATGCACAAAAGGCAGGGCATACAGGTGCGCTTGATCCATTGGCAACAGGACTATTGCCCATCTGTTTAGGTGAAGCGACCAAGTTTTCGCATTATTTACTCGATTCAACCAAACGCTATCAAACTACGGTCAAGTTAGGGCAAACCACGGCAACGGGTGATGTTGAAGGTGAAATTCTCCAGCAGAGAGAAGTACCAACTTTAACGGCAGAAAGTATTGAACAAGTGCTGGCGCAATTCAGAGGCGATATTCAGCAAGTACCACCGATGTATTCAGCATTGAAGCGTGAAGGCCGTCCATTATATGAATTGGCACGTAAAGGGATTGAGATTGAACGTGAAGCACGTCCAGTTACGATTTATGATTTAAGCTTAGTTGATTTTACCGAAGATAGCTTGACGCTAGATGTGACCTGTTCGAAAGGCACATATATTCGTGTATTGGGTGAAGATATTGGTGAAGCTTTGGGCTGTGGCGGGCATTTAACCCAGTTGCACCGTACCCAAACTGGGCATTTTGAAATTAATCCAAGTTATACCATCGAATATCTTGAAGGTCTGACTTTAGAACAACGGGATGCTTTATTGTTGCCTGTGTATGCACCTGTTGAGCATTTCCCGCGCGTGCAATTGCCAGAAGGCCGTGAAAAATATTTTGGCAATGGTCAGGAAAGTAATATTGATCATGAAGCTGCGCCTGAAGTATTGGTTTTCGATGGCGAACGTTGTCTAGGTCTGGCTGAAATCACAGATAAAAAACGTTTGGTACCAAAACGCTTGTTAAATCTATAAAAGGTATTATCCATGGAATGGGAACTGATTCTGACACTGGTGTTCTTTGCTTTTTGTGCAGGAACAATTGATGCTGCCGTAGGCGGAGGTGGGCTGATTCAGATTCCCGCATTGATGGGCGCTTTACCGCAGACAGCGCCAGCTACCTTATTTGGAACCAATAAGCTGGCATCCATTTTTGGGACAGGCTCTGCTGCATTTTCATTTGTACGTCGGGTGAAATTGCAGTGGTCGCTGTTGGGCGTGATTGCGCTGTTTGCCTTTATTAGCTCCTTTATTGGTGCAGCATGTGTATCATTGATTCCGACACATATCTTAAGACCGATTGTCTTGATTATGCTGATTGTGATTGCGATTTATACCTTCGCCAAAAAGCAGTTTGGGCAAGTCCATGTCGATCAACAGATCACGCCAAAGTTATTGGTACTGGCTGCAATAGGTAGTCTAGCCATTGGTTTCTATGATGGTATTTTTGGCCCGGGTACAGGCAGTTTCTTTATTTTCTTTTTTATTCGTTTTCTACAGGTCGATTTTTTACATGCTTCGGCATTGGCAAAGATTGGCAATTTAATGACCAATCTGGCGGCATTAAGCTTCTTCATTCCAACCGGTCATGTGCTGTTTGCATTAGGCTTGATGATGGCGGTTGCTAATATTGCAGGCTCATTATTGGGCGTACGCTTGGCTTTAAAATATGGCAGTGGTTTTATCCGTATTTTATTCCTGATTTTGGTAAGTATCTTGATTTGCCGATTGGGATATCAGATTCTGAGTGGAACATCGTAAATATTTTAATAAATAAAGGCTTAAACCCTTTGATATTACAGCGATTGCTGAAAATCATTAACTTCAGGTTAATAACCAGCGTTGTAGGTTGATTGATCAAAATTTCATAAAGCGCTTTTATAGATTCAGAATAAAACTGTGATCTATAGGTAAGTACACATGGAAGGCTCAGTTCAGAATAAAGAACGGTTATGGACAAAGCGGCGTCATGCTAAACAGCTAAAGCTGGATATGGCAAACCAATATACCGATGGTGTGGTCATTCCAACTCAAGACATTATTAAAGTCTTGGAAACATTGATTACACCGGGCGACAGAGTTGTACTCGAAGGCAATAATCAAAAACAGGCAGATTTCCTCTCGCGTTCTTTAGCGCAAACCAATCCAGATGTTTTGCATGATCTGCATATGATCATGCCAAGCGTTGGTCGTTCCGAACATCTCGATCTATTTGAAAAAGGCATTGCACGAAAACTGGACTTTTCTTTTGCTGGTCCCCAGAGTTTGCGCATTAGCCAGCTCATTGAAGATGGTTTATTGGAAGTCGGTGCGATTCATACTTATATCGAACTGTATTCGCGTTTGGTGGTCGATCTAATTCCAAATGTGGTGCTGTCGGCGGGCTTTATGGCAGACCGTCATGGCAATATCTATACAGGGCCAAGTACCGAAGATTCTCCAGCCCTTATTGAACCTGCGGCTTTTAGCGACGGCATTGTGATTGTTCAGGTGAATGAACTGGTCGATGATGTCTCTGAGTTACCACGTGTCGATATTCCTGCCTCTTGGGTTGATTATGTGGTTGTGGCAGATCAGCCATTTTACATCGAACCTTTATTTACTCGTGACCCAAAACACATTAAGCCTGTGCATGTGCTCATGGCCATGATGGCAATTCGCGGAATTTATGAAAAGCATAATGTGCAATCGTTAAATCATGGCATTGGTTTTAATACGGCAGCAATTGAACTGATTTTACCGACCTATGGTGAGTCTTTAGGTTTAAAAGGAAAAATTTGCCGAAATTGGACACTGAATCCGCATCCAACCTTAATTCCAGCAATTGAAACAGGTTGGGTTGAAAGCGTGCATTGTTTTGGTACCGAACTCGGTATGGAAAAATATGTTGCAGCTCGTCCCGATGTTTTCTTTACAGGCCGTGATGGTGCATTACGTTCCAACCGCATGATGTGTCAGCTGGCAGGTCAATACGCGGTTGATTTATTTATCGGTGCAACGTTGCAGGTTGATGGCATGGGCCATTCTTCGACTGTTACCAAAGGGCGTTTGGCGGGTTTCGGTGGTGCACCAAACATGGGGCATGATCCACGTGGACGTCGTCACGATACGCCAGCGTGGCTTGATATGCGTTTGCAAGGTGCCAATGAAACAGAAACCTATTTGGCACGTGGTAAAAAACTGGTAGTACAAATGGTGGAAACCTTCCAAGAGGGGGGGAAGCCGACTTTTGTAGAGCGTCTTGATGCGATTGATGTGGCTAAAACGGCAGGTCTACCTTTAGCCCCAATCATGATTTATGGCGATGATGTCACCCATCTACTGACCGAAGAAGGCATTGCTTATCTATATAAAGCAAGCAGCCAAGAAGAGCGTCAAGCCATGATTGCTGCGGTGGCAGGCGTGACCAGTATTGGTTTAAGCCAAGACCCTAAAACGACAGCGCGTTTAAGACGTGAAGGTCTGGTGGTATTTCCTGAGGATTTAGGCATTCGCCGCACCGATGCAACGCGTGAGCTGTTAGCTGCGAAAAATATTGCCGACTTGGTGACATGGTCAGATGGTCTATATCAACCCCCTGCAAAATTCAGGAGTTGGTAATGATGGCACAAGTTCAATATCAAACACTCAGTGATAGTCAGCTTCTGGCAGATATGGCGGTCGAGGCTCTGATTGATGAAGTGAATCTGACACCAAAACCAGCCTTGGTTGATCGCCGTGGTAGCGGTGCACATGATGACCTGACTTTGGAATTAATGGAGCGCTCTGCAAAAAGCTTAAAGCCGATGTTCGAGACGATGGCTCAAGCCGCAGTGCATCACGGAAAAGTTTGTTTAGCTTTGCGTGAAGACATTGGTGAAATTGGTCGCCAAGGTGAAAAAGTCATGATGTTGGCGACACATGGCGTCAATACACATCGCGGTGCAATTTGGGCCTTGGGTTTAATGGTGACGGCGGCAGCATTGGCACGGACCAATCAACAATATTTATCAGCTGTTGAGCTATGCCGTTTAGCAGGTCAGCTTGCCCAGTTTGAAGATCGTTTTATTCCTGAGCAAGCCTTGAGTCATGGTCAGCAGGTACAAAAGAAATTAGGCATCTTAGGCGCCAAAGAACAGGCTCAACAAGGTTTTCCAACGATTGTGAATTTTGGTTTAAAGCAGCTTTATCAAAGTCGCAATAAACCTATGAAAGAAGCGTTTGCTCGTCTAGATGCCTTGCTTGCCATGATGACTGATCTGACCGATACCTGCGTGCTTTATCGCTCGGGAATATCGGGTTTAAAGCGTATGCAACAAGGGGCACAGCAAGTACTGGATTTGGGCGGCAGCTCAAGCTTGGAAGGCCGACGTACTTTGCATCTTTTAGAGATTGATCTGCTTCGTATGAACGCTTCTGCCGGCGGTGCTGCAGATTTGTTGGCAGCAACCTTGTTTATAGATCGTGTTGAGCAGTCAACTTTAAAAAATAAAGAGGGATTTTGATGATGGAAACACTTCATTTTGAGTTTGTTGCGACAGAGCCACCTATAAAAAAAGCATTGGTAGGGTGTGTGGGCTCGGGTGATTTAGAAATTTTGATGGAACCTGGCGAGAAAGGGAAAGCTTCTATTCATGTCGTCACTTCGGTAGATGGTAGTGCGGCACGTTGGCACAATCTGTTTGAACGGATTTTTACTGCACAAACACCGCCAGCGGTCAAAATTGATATTCATGATTTTGGTGCAACCCCCGGCGTCGTTCGCTTACGTCTGGAACAAGCATTAGAGGAGATTGCGCATGACTGATATCGAGAGCTTGTTAAATAAACAGGATTTTATTGAACTCAGCGCAAGGGAACGTGCCAAAGCATTGTTAGATGAGGGCACATTCCGAGAGTTGCTTGATCCATTTGCATGCGTCATGTCACCTTGGTTGATTCGGCAGAATATTGTCCCGCAAGCCGATGATGGCGTGGTGATTGCAAAAGGTTCTATTCAAGAACAGCCAGTGGTTTTAATTTCAATTGAAGGCTTATTCCAAGGTGGAAGTTTGGGTGAAGTTGGTGGTGCCAAAATTGCGGGCGCTTTAGAGCTTGCGGTTGAAGATAATCTGAAAGGTATTCCTACTGCTGCAATTTTACTGTTAGAGACGGGTGGCGTTCGTTTACAAGAGGCAAATCTGGGTTTGGCTGCAATTGCTGAAATTCAGGCCGCAATTGTGAATTTACGTCAGTATCAACCCGTGATTGCTGTGGTTGCTGGGAGTGTCGGGTGCTTTGGTGGTATGTCAATTGCTGCTGGATTATGCAGTTATATTGTGATGACGCAAGAAGGCAGATTGGGGCTGAATGGCCCACAAGTGATTGAGCAGGAAGCAGGCATACAAGAATATAACGCCAAAGATCGTCCATTTATTTGGAGTATTACAGGTGGTAATCAGCGCTTCGCCAGTGGTTTGGCTGATGCTTATGTGGATGATGACCGCAATATAATCCGTCAACAAGTGATTGATTATTTGCAACAAGGTTTGCCTCATCAACATCGCAGTTCAAATTACGCATTTTATTTAGCGCAGCTACAACAAGTCGATACTGCCGAGCAAATTACTCCAGCACAGGTTCAGGCTTTGTATCAAGGAGAGCAAGCATGAATATCGCCGTTGATACATTAAAAGCATCTACTCGAGGTGCAGATTGGTTTAAGGCTTTTACGCAAGGTTTTAAGGTAGTTGAAGGCTTTCCTGCTTCTGTTTTGGTTGCAGATGGTCAGATCGGTCAACAAGTACTACGGGTAATTGCTGTTGTTCCAGATAGTAATAATCTGTTCCCGCGTGCAAGACAAGGTGAAGTTGGATTGCTGGAAGGTTGGAGTTTGGCAAAAGCTGTTGATGACGTGATTCAGGCCGATGCAAATGCTGAAACGAAACGTGGCATTTTATGTCTGGTGGATGTGCCTAGTCAGGCTTATGGACGTCGTGAAGAATTGCTGGGTATCCATCAAGCTTTAGCGGGTGCAGTAGATCGCTATGCCAGAGCCAGATTAGCAGGACATCCTATTGTCAGTTTATTGGTTGGAAAGTCGATGTCGGGGGCTTTCTTGGCGCATGGTTACCAAGCCAATCGTATTATTGCCTTAAAAGATTCAGGTGTTATGGTGCATGCAATGGGCAAAGAATCTGCTGCACGCGTTACTCTGCGGTCGGTTGATGAGTTAGAGCAATTAGCATCAAGCATTCCACCAATGGCTTATGACATTGAAAGTTATGCAACGCTTGGTTTGTTGTCTGAACTTTTATCGGTTGAGAATCCAGAGCAACCAACAGTGAATGATCTTTCATTGGCAAAGCTGGCTGTAGAACAAGCATTTAAAGAGATTCATGCTGAGCCGTCCAGAGGGCTGGAACAAAGACTTCACGAACAAAATCGTCAGATGTCTAAACAGGTGCGTGAATTATTGCGTGAGCAATGGTCATGAAACTTGAGCTCGAAGCCCATGATTTACTGTGGGGCATGACGGTCAGTTGTTTGGCTGATGATGCTCCGCTTTGGGTAAAGGAGGTTTTGTTACGAGGCGATCCTGTTGTCGTTAGACGGGCAATGACCTCTGTAGATCAGGTGGCGGTGGGTGTAAGAGGGCAATTTCGTCATCAACGATATGCAACGCAAATGCCACGATCTGCCATTAGTAGACAGCTTAAACCCGAAGCACTGACTCAAGTAAATATTAGTCACTTTAAACACTTGGCAGAACGTTTACAGAGCATTTCCAACATCATGAAAAGTTTTTCAGGGTATTGGGGATATACAGGAAGTTTCGGTTTTGAACTGGCAACAGGTATTGAAACCATCACCCAGCACAGCGATATCGATTTGTTGATTCGAGCGGAACAGCCTTTTGCCAAAAAGCAGGCAATTGCGTTACTCGAAGATTTTCAGCAAGCTGGGCTGAATGTAGATATACAGCTACAACTGCCACAAGGTGGTCTGGCGTTAAAAGAGTGGGCTGGGAATCGTGGAAAAGTTTTATTGAAGCGTCCTAATGGTGCTGTTTTAGTAGAAAACCCATGGAATTAGGGAGTAGATATCATGGCTTCGATTTGGGTGTATCCAGGACAGGGAGTGCAAAGAAGCAATATGCTACACGACCTGCCACAAACGGCTCTGGTTAAAGAATACCTTGAGCGTGCATCGGATGCACTTAAAGAAGATGTCTTGTTTTTGGACAGCTCGGCTGCATTGCAATCGACACGTTCAGTACAGCTATGTTTACTGATTTCAGGTGTAGTGAGTTCAGCCCTATTAACTGCTGAAAAATTAATGCCTGATTATGTCGCGGGTCTATCGATTGGTGCTTGGTCGGCAGCAGTTGTAGCAGGCGTTTTAGCCTATGAAGATGCTGTTCGTTTGGTTGCCTATCGTGGTGAACTTATGCAAGACGCTTATCCAGCAGGATATGGCATGACCGCATTAATAGGTACAGATCGCACATCTGTTGAGAAGTGGGTGAAACAAGTTTATGAAATAACGCCACAGGTTTTTGTCGCCAATATTAATGCACATAACCAGATTGTTATTTCAGGTCGCTTTGAAGTCATGAACCAAGTTGCAGTTTTGGCGAAGCAACAAGGCGTAGTGGCAAAAAAATTAGATGTATCGGTGCCATCGCACTGTGAATTATTAAGTCAGCAAGCTGAGCAGCTTGCAGCGTCTATGGAGGGAGTGACTTTAAAGCAGCCTAAAATACGTTATTTAAGTGGTACAACGGCGCGTACACTTGGCAGGCCAGAACAGATTGGTGATGACTTGGCTTTTAATATGAGTCGCACTGTAGATTGGGAAAGCACTATTCAGGCGGCATGGGAACGAGGTGTCAGATTACAGATTGAAGCTTTACCGGGAACGGTACTGACGACACTTGCACGTCGAACTTTTCAAGAAGGAACCGTATTGTCATTTCAGGGAACGCGCATAGATAGCATTCGAATGGCAATGCAAAAAGAACAGGAAAATCAGATTTCTATGGGAATATGATTTAAAAAATTTAAGTAATCCAAGGATATGAGGGATTTACAATGATTATATATGGAACAGCAATTTTAGCGATTTGTCATTTACTCGGTGATTATCTTGGCAATACCTTAGGTGTCCTTATTGGGGTAAAAGCCAATGTGGGTGGTGTTGCCATCTCTATGATTCTTTTGATTCTCGCTAAAGAATTATTAGCAAAAAAAGGTTATTTACCACAGGTGACACAGTTTGGAATCTTATATTGGTCCGGTATGTATATTCCAATCGTGGTGGCGATGTCGGCAGGGCAAAATGTAGTTGCAGCGTTATCTGGCGGTATGTTGGGACTGATCGTTTCTATTACTTCCCTGATTGGGACGGTGCTGGTTATTCGCCATTTAAATCGATTAAGTGGTGATTATGAAACCTATGAATGGACAATAGAAGGCACTGAAAAAGCAGCATAAATAATCCTCACGATAATGAATAACAAAAGGACTTAAACAATGGACGAGTTAATTACGGTATTTACAAAAAATGCTTTGGTGACTGCACTTGCGGTCACAGGTTTGATGATGTTTGTATCCCACCTGTTGTCAAAATATTTGACCAAAGGAAAACTGCAAAGTTCAGCAATCGCCATTACTTTAGGGCTTGTAGTGGCGTATTTTGCAGGCGTCTATACACAAGGTACAAAAGGGATTTCTGATATTGCTATTTTCTCTGGCTTTGCACTGTTGGGCGGTGCAATGATCCGTGATCTGGCAATTGCATCGACTGCATTTGAAGTGGATGTTAAAGAAGTCAAAAAAGCAGGAAAAATTGGCCTGATTGCACTCACGCTTGGCTGTATTGTTCCTTTTGTAATTGGTGTAATGGTTGCATGGGTTATGGGATATCGAGATCCGATTTCCATGACCACGATTGGCGCAGGCGCTATGACTTATATTGTGGGTCCAATCACAGGAACAGCCATTGGTGCAAGTTCCGATGTGATCGCGCTTTCTATTGCAATTGGCCTGATCAAATCGGTGTTCTTTATGGTTGGCACACCACTCCTTGCAAAATTCATGTATCTAAAAAGTCCACGCTCGGCCATGGTCTTTGGTGGTCTGGCTGGTACAACCAGTGGCACAGCCGCAGGATTGGCAGGTACAGATGTCAGGTTAGTTCCTTATGGTGCATTGGTGGCAACCTTTTATACAGGTCTAGGCTGTTTACTTGGCCCCTCTGTATTTTTTCTCACGGTAAATGCGATTTTTGGATAACTAATCAAGCATGAATATTTGCAACTTATTCATTTGTTATAAGTTGCTTATCATTCATTTCTGCACATGAGAAGCAAACATACGGCACTCTGCAATTAATGCCAGTAAATTGGGATCACGTTCCTTACTTTTCAGAAATACCAGCCCAATTTCCTGTTGCAGATGGTATTGCTGTTTTAAAGGAATGAGCTTAACCGAGCTTTCATATACCGCAGAAATACGACCGGGCAAAAGTGCAAAACCAACACCTGAGCTAACCATACTGATTAAAGTAAAAATATCATTGAGTTGTAAGGCGACTTTAGGCGAAAAACCAGCTTTTTTAAAAATGAAATCACTGTCATTATGGGTGGCAAAGCCCTGAGTTAAAGTCAAAAAGGTCTCTTCTTTGAGTAGACTGAGATCAATTTCCTCAAAATCAGCATATTTAGAGTCTTTATTTACCGCTAAAAAAATATCATCACAGAACATCGGCAAAATTTCAAAGTCATCATCTTGTGTTGTTTCATTGAGTGCCACAATAATGGCATCAAGTTCCGTCGTTTTAAGCTTTTTCACCAGATCCTGATTGGAACTAAGAAGTAATTGAATATCGAGTTCACTACGTCTTAATTTGAGTCCGCTAATCACATTGGGAATCGTTTTTACGGTTAAAGAATAAAGAGAACCTAAATGTAGAACTTTGGCTGCAAAGCCCGCAGCTTCTCTGGTTTTATTTACCGTAATAAAAATGTCCTGTATGATTTTTTGCGCACGTTCTTCAAATACATAAGCGCTCTTTAATGGAATTAAATTACGACCTTCATTTTTAAAAAGTGGACAACGTAGGGCACTTTCCAGCGAGTGTAAGGCTTTATGAACACTGACATTGCTGAGCTGCATTTCAGTTGCTGTTTTGGAAAGATTTCCACAGCGCATAAAAGCGAGGAAGATTTGTATTTTTTTAAGGGTGAGTTCTTCATCAATTTCCATATCAATCTCCAATTCCTAATGACTTTCCTTAAAAAATTAAGTCTTCCCTCCGCGCAACGTGACACCAATCGACGCGACCATAATACAAGCCAAAGCCACCCATTGAATCAGGCTAATTCGTTCATGTAACAATACCAGACCTGCTAAAGCTGCAAGTGCAGGCGCAAGGCTGGAAAGCGTCCCATAACTGAGTTTGCTGAGACGTTTCAGTGCCATTAAATCCAGTGCATAAGGTATCGCAGTTGCCAACAGGGCAATGACCAGTGCTTTGCCCCAATATTGCGTGTCCAGAAGTACAGGAGCATTATTCCATAGACCAAAAGGCAGTAAGGTCAGGGCGGATAAACCAATCGCAATGGTCAGCGCATGCATGCCGATATTTTGCTGTACCACACGATGTCCATAATAAATATACAGTGCCCAGAAGAAACCTGCACTCAATGCACACACCGCACCGATATAGGAAAAATGTTGCGCATTGGCATCATGCCAAGGCACCATTAAAGCAATACCTAAAATCGCAAATGCGACCCAAATATAGTCACTGCGCTGTTTAATCGAGAGCAGCGCCAAACCCAGCGGGCCAATAAATTCCAGACCTACAGCAATTCCTTGAGGAAGTTTGCCTAAAGAGGTATAGAACAGAATATTCATACAGCACAAGGCAGCGCTATAACACAGTAAATCACGCCATTTGAGTTCTTTTAATTTGGAAATGATTTTCCATGAGCGGAACATGACTGCAACCAGAATGGTGGCAAAACACAGTCTTAAAATCGTCACTGTGAGTGGATCGAGTGTGGCAATCAATTGCTTGGCGAATGAAGCACTGATTTGATAAGACAACATGGACAAAACCATGTACAACACAGCGACTAACTGGAGATTTTTCATGTTGGTAGCCACTTCATGCATAGGACGATGATAAGGTGTTTAGCCATGAGAATGTATTCCTTGTGAATAAAAAGAACACCATGCCTTTTTGGTTGTTTCATTAATATCGAGTTGAAATTCAAAAGCGACGTGATTCTCTCGAATGACGTTAAAGCCTAATCGTTTATGGAATTTTATAGATAAGGTATTATTTTTTAATGAGTGGCTGATTAAAGTTGTCGCCTGTTTAGCTTCAATAAATTGAATGAGTTGCGAAAGTAATGATGTAAATACCTTTCGTGTTCGGTACTTTGGATGAACAACTAAAATTGGAACAAACCAGGTCTGCTGTTCCATGTACTCAACAGTGAAGTAACCCAGTAATTGCTGATTATTTCGGTATTCGAATAGATAGCCTTGAGTTGAAGCCTGCATTAAAGAGGCCAGATAAGCTGACTGGTTGATGGGTTTACCAGCTTGCTCAGACAAGGTGTTTAAGGTCACCAACGTGAGTTCTAAATATTCTTCCATATGCACTTACTGAATACTCTGATTATCCAGCCTCTTTTTGCTGTCGAGCATGTTGTGTTGTAAAGGTACAGCCAATCGAAGCAATGATAATTGTACCCAAAGCAAGCCACTGATTCCAAAGTAACATTTCACCCAGAAAGATAAAGCCTGAGAGGGCAGCAACCGCGGGTTCCAGACTCATCAATGTACCAAAGCTAAGCGGAGTTAAACTGCGCAAGGCGATCATTTCTAAGGTAAAGGGTAAGGCACTGGCTAAAATCGCAAGACCAATAAAATAATATAAATTTGGCAGTTCAAAGACCCGATCGATTGCCCCTGAAAAGAGCGCAAAGGGCAGTAAGCAGAGCATACCAATCGACATGCCTAAGCAGACGGTGTGATTACCCGAGATGCCTGACGGTTTTTGCCCCGCAATAATATACAGTGCCCAACATGCACCCGCGCTCACAGCAAAGAATACCCCGACGAGATCCAGACCTTGTTGCGCTTGCTGTAATGGAAACAATAAGACCAGACCTAAAATGGCACAGCCGACCCAAATAAAATCGTATTTTTGGCGGGCATGATAGAGCGCCACACTTAAGGGGCCGATAAATTCAAAGGCAACAGCTAAACCTAGAGGTAAGCGTTCAAGCGATAAATAGAACAGGGCATTCATCCCTGCAAGGGCGACGCCATAAGTCAGAATGGCTTTCCAGCGAACCACTTTGAAATTAATGGTCCAGATCTTAAAAATAATGGCCAGAATGATTGCACCAAAAAACAGGCGCATGGCAGAGACGGTCAGCACAGGAAAGCTTTGAAACAGGACTTTGGCTAAAGAACCACTGCCTTGTACACATAACATGGCAATCATCAGGAGCAATAAAGCATGCAGAGGTGTTTTCAGTACAGGGTTCGACATCTTATTTTTTTTACATTCAGTATAATATTCACATAATAATTCAAATGCCCATAAAAAAGCCACAGCATCAACTGTGGCTTTTTCTGGATTGTTCTAAGACAGAGATTAGAACAATACGCGAACGCGGATCGTACCTTCAACGTGGTTCAATGTATCAAGCGCTTCTTGAGACGCAGATGCATCAACATCCATGACGAGGTAACCGATATCACCTTTGGTCATTAAAGACTGACCAGAGATGTTGATCCCTTGTTCAGCAAATAATGTATTGATCTTCGATAACACACCCGGAACGTTTTTATGGATGTGAAGTAAACGGTGCTGACCATCAGAAAGTGGCAATGCGATTTCTGGGAAGTTCACCGCAGAAAGCGTCATACCTTTATCTGAATAAGCAACGAATTTTTCAGCAACTTCTAAACCGATGTTTGCTTGCGCTTCCATCGTTGAACCACCCACGTGCGGGGTTAAGATAACATTGTCTAAGCCACGGAGTGGAGACAGGAATTCTTCGCCATTTGCTTTTGGTTCTTTCGGGAATACGTCAACCGCTGCACCAGCGATGTGGCCTGATTTGATTGCATCAGCCAAGTCTTCGATCACAACACATGTACCACGTGCTGCATTCAAGAAGATTGAGCCTTTTTTCATTTTCGCGAACTGTTCTTTCTTGAAGAAGTTACGCGTAGATGGAACATCTGGAACGTGTAAAGTCACCACATCCGCAGTTTCTAAAAGTTCATCTAAAGAGCCAACTTGACGTGCATTACCTAATGGTAATTTAGTCACAGCATCAAAGTAGATGACTTTCATACCTAAGCTTTCTGCCAATACAGAAAGTTGTGAACCGATCGAGCCGTAACCGACGATACCCAAAGTCTTACCACGAGTTTCAAACGAACCCACCGCAGCTTTATTCCAACCGCCCGCATGTGTATCTTTCGATTTTTCAGGTACACGACGAAGCAACAGAATCGTTTCAGCAAGAACCAATTCTGCAACCGAACGTGTATTTGAATACGGTGCATTGAAAACTGGGATACCACGAGACATTGCCGCTTTTAAATCGACTTGGTTTGTACCAATACAGAAACAGCCAACCGCGATCAGTTTGTTCGCAGCTGCAAAGATTTCTTCAGTCAATTGAGTACGGGAACGAATACCAATGAAGTGAGCGTCTTTAACCGCTTCTTTCAAAGCTTCGCCTTCAAGCGCAGTTTTGTGGTAATCGATGTTGGTATAACCCGCTGCATTTAAGGTATCGATGGCATTTTGATGCACACCTTCTAACAGAAGGAAACGGATTTTGTCTTTAGGTAGTGATAGATGTTGGCTCATTACGGCTCCGCTACAAAGGCCAAAATTTAGTTGCAGTACTATAGCATACAGCTTTGAGATATAAATATTTCGTTTAAAATTACCGCATCAGAATTGATGATAATTTTTCAGTTAAGAGTGAATTTTATTGGTTAAACACATTTTGTTATCACAGTATCTTTAACCTACGCTTTATCCCATGCCTGCTTCTATGTAAAATGCAGGTATCTGATAGTCAAACCTGAAACCATCAGGTTTGCGCTGTTCTGCCGAGTTTCTATATGTTGGATACGACAATTTAAAATATTGAAAAATATTATATTGTTATCCAGACGCTCTATCTTTACTTCTTGCTAGGCCTGTAAACGATGAATGCTTCAGTCGCTTTAACACCTGAGTTATTGACCCAATTAACGGCAATTGTGGGTGAAAACCGTATTAAAACCGATGCCGACAGTTTGGAAAATTGGGGACGTGATCACACTAAACATTTTGATCCGAACCCATCAGTCATCGTTTTCCCTTCAAGCACTGAACAAGTGCAGGCCATTGTTAAACTTGCCAACCAGTTTAATGTTGCAATTACCCCATCAGGCGGTCGTACCGGCCTTTCTGCGGGCGCGGTCGCAACCAATGGCGAGATTGTAATTAGCTTTGACAAGATGAACCAGATTCTTGAATTCTACCCAGCGGATCGCATGGTCCGTGTTCAAGCAGGTGTGGTGACTGAGCAATTACAGAATTATGCCGAAGAACAAGGCATGTATTATCCAGTGGATTTTGCATCAGCAGGCTCAAGCCAGATTGGCGGTAATATCGGGACCAATGCGGGCGGTATTAAAGTCATTAAATACGGCATGACCCGTAACTGGGTACTTGGCTTGACAGTCGTTACAGGTAAAGGTGATGTCCTGCGTTTAAACAAAGGCATGATTAAGAATGCGACGGGTTATTCGCTTCAGCATTTATTTATCGGCGGCGAAGGCACATTAGGCCTAGTCACTGAAGCGGAAATCAAGCTTGAGCGTCAGCCACAGAACTTACAGGTACTGGTTCTCGGTGTGCCTGATTTTGATGCCGTGATGCCTGTATTACATGCTTTTCAGAAAGATATCGACTTAACAGCATTTGAGTTCTTTGGTGAACTTGCGATGCAAAAGGTACTCGACCGCGGTCATGTACAACGTCCATTTGAAACACAATGCCCATTCTATGTATTGCTTGAGTTTGAAGCGCCGTATGAGCCGATTGTCGACAAGGCAATGGAAATCTTTGAGCATTGTATGGAGCAAGGTTGGGTGCTTGATGGCGTTATGAGCCAGAGCCTTGATCAGGTCGAAAGCTTATGGCGTTTACGCGAAGATATTTCTGAATCAATCGCGCCGTTTATTCCATATAAAAATGATATTTCAGTATTAATTACCCACGTACCTGCATTTATTCGTGAGATTGATACAATTGTTCAAGATAACTATCCTGACTTTGAAATCTGCTGGTTTGGTCATATCGGTGATGGTAACTTGCACTTAAATATTTTAAAACCTGAAAACTTGACCAAAGATGAGTTCTTTGCGAAGTGTCAGGTAGTGAATAAATATGTATTTGATACCGTGAAAAAATATGATGGTTCAATCTCTGCCGAGCACGGTGTGGGCATGACCAAGAAGCCATATTTAGAGTATTCACGTTCGCCTGAAGAAATTGAATATATGAAAGCATTGAAGTTGGCGTTCGACCCGAAAGGGATTATGAACCCAGGTAAATTATTTGATCTTTAATGCTTGATTAGATAAAAGAAGTTCTGCTAAAAGCGTATCGAAAGATGCGCTTTTTTGTTATGTAGGAAAGAATAAATGATAGAAAAACAAACTATTTGTCAGGGGTATATTTGCTTACATCGTAAAGACATTGCTGCTGACTATGTTAATTTTCATAACAAGAATAATGATTTGTATATAAGTATGATTTTGTTTATGAAAATAGAAGATTCAAACCATATGATGCGCCTATATTTGAAAGATGAAGAAAAGAAAATCTTGGATGAGTTTTTGGTCTGTGAAATTGTATTTGGACAATTTTTAGATCAAATTATGTTGATGAAAAATTATCCGATATTGGATTTTCAAGGTAAAAGTGTAGGAATCGCTTATCTAACGGAAATCGGAGAATAACGGAGGAATCACATTACCTTCCATACGCTTTCCAACCTGTCAAAATATGATAAATCAGCGGTAAAAGGCAGAGTGCAAAGAAGCCACAGATTGCAACAGCCCAGACAGGTAGATTCTGTGGATCTCCTAAAAAGAAATAAGCAAAAACGGAATGAGACAGCATCCCGAACATCGCCATGGTGCCAAGAGGGAGGGTGATTCTAAAAATTAATACGTTGGCAAAGTCTTTATAAGGTTCCATGTTTCGATGCAAAGCATAGGCAATAATCATGACTAAGATATAGCCCATGATAAATAGCATAAACAGAGTAGCGGCAAACAATAACCCTGTACGCCAACTCTTTTCTTGTGCAGAACGATCCCCCGTTTCATAAACCACGTGAATATGATCTCCGACGACAGGCACATCACCTGAACGGACTGAGTTATCCAAGACCAATGTTGTGTTCTGATCATCTTTGAATTGAACTTGAGCGGTGTGCATGAGCGTTTGGGTTTTATATTTACGCCCGTTGGAATCCGTACGTTCGGTATCAACCCATTCAGAGTGATAGCTCACGATGGTTGCATCATAGCTAGGCTTAGTCACTAAGCCATATATCGCTTGCGAGACCCAATAGCTAAAAGGGAAAAATAAAGAACTGATGCTAAACACCACAACAAATAAATAAGCAAATTCAAACTTACTGCTGTCACGATTCTTGGCTAAACGCTTTAGCCAAAACTTTGTCAGTACAAAAGACCAGATACATAAGGTCGCAACCACCACCAAGAAAACCTGTCCCGCATAAGTCAGTTGCATGCATGATCCTATTTGTTATATTGAATAGAGCTTGATTTTATCAGTTGGTGATCTTTTTAAAATCAAATGAATGAGTGCAGTCAAAAAGAGTATTGTCTCTCACAAGTATAAATTTTTAAATAATGAAGTTATAGCAATGAACATCCATCAAGAAATCGAAAAACTGTTTCAACAACGTCAAGACATTCCATTATTTTATATTGAAAGTGGTAGCCGCTTATGGGGCATGGACAGTCCTGACAGTGACTATGATGTTCGCGGCTTTCATTTACCGAGTAAAGACCAATATTTTGATTATAAAAAATATCGTGATCTGATTGAGATCATGGACGGAGACTTTGACTTTGTTTCTTATAACTTGGATAAAATGTTTGGGTTATTGGCAAAAAGTAACCCCACTGTTTTGGAGTGGGTCAGAGCACATATTGTGTATTTTAATGCCTTTCCTGAATGGCAGGGTTTTCGTGATGGATTACTAGAGCGAATCGACTATAGCGCGTTATATCACCACTATTTATCACTGGCAAAAGGTGGGATGAAAGTGATGCAAACCGCAGATAACTTTACCTATAAGAAAGTCTTTTATTCGATTCGTGGTTTGATGTCGGCTGAGTTGGCAACCCAAGAACAGATGCCTGAATTATTGATCACCGACCTGTTTGCGCAAGTGAATGCGAATGATCCATTACGGCATTGGGCAGAGGATTATCTGGAAATTAAAAAGCAGCAGAAAGAAAAGGTACAACTGCCTGAAGCAGAACAAGCCACGATTCTTAATTTATTGGAACATAAGATCGAGCAGTTGGCGGAAAAGTCGATACAGAAGGCCGATCGTCGTGCCAGTTTGGAAGTGTATTTAACTGAGTATAGCCGTCATTTAAAACAGCATTACTATCAGTAATACAATGCGTTTATTCATGAGCTAAGTTCAATTTAAATATCCATCTATCTATTAGAAAAATAAGATGATCGGAGTCTGGTCAAATACTCATCTAATTCCAGAACCAGCCTGCGGCTCGCCCTACTTTTCTTTCGGGAAAAGTAGGCAAAACCATTGTCATCCACAAAACCTGTCCGCTTCTTGGATCTATTAAACTAATTCGCAGAAACAATATCTTATAAAAATCATGCAGGTTGTGGATGACGTTGCCGAGTATCATAAAATTTATGAAGGTTCGATTAATAGTGAACCTTTTTCTAAATCCCGCTGTTTAGAATACGAATTTTCACATCCGCAACATGGTCTTTGGTTGCTTCAAAATGCTGCTGCATATGCGCAGTTTGCATGTGAGCTTCCAAATGAGCGGTACTTTGCCATTTCTCTAACATGACAATGGTATTCTCATCAGTGGCCTGCATCTCAATCGCGGGTAGGTGATCAATCAAAGCTTCATAGCCATGACAGCCGTCTTCTGCTAGTACAGTTGGCGTCACTTTTTTAAATGCATCTAAAACCGCTTGACGATGCTCAGCACCTACATGGGTACGGATTTCAGCAATAATAATTAGCATGACATGTTCTCACTTAATGGGCTGCAAACAATTGATCTAAATGCGCTTTGTAGGCTTCAAGATAGCTTGGTACATTGGGCGCCTTGATGACATCATTGACAATAAAGGTTGGAAGCGATTCCATGCCCAAGAATTGGTTTGCTTTGTGGAACGGTAAATAAACGCCATCCACACCAACGCCATGGAAGAACTGGTCTGGATCGGTAAAGGCTTCCATCGGTGCATTCCATGTTAAAGACAACATGTACTTTTTACCCTGAATTAAACCACCAGAACCATATTTTTTAGATGCATCTGAACGGCTACGACCATCGCTGGCATACAGTGAACCATGACCAATAGTAAAAATATCATCAATATACTTTTTCATGGTCCATGGCGCACCCATCCACCAGCCTGGCATTTGATAGATCACCACATCTGCCCATAAATATTTAGCAATCTCGGCTTGAATGTCATAGTCACTGTCGGTGCGTGTCACCTGTACGTTATGACCTAAGCTTTGTAAATGTGCTTCGGAAAACTCGGTTAAGGTGTCATTCAATTCGCCATTTGAATGTTCAAATTGTTTGGCACCATTAATAATTAAAATATTGCTCATGGGAGGACTCAGGAATAAATCTCTAAAAATATGGACGCATTTTAGGAAATCTATTCATGAGTAAAAATGCATAAATGAGCAAAATACTATTGATCAAAAATCAAGAATGGAGTTATTCAGTTTTTGATTTTCTCGCTTTATACCAACGACGGATCGCCCATAAGATTGCAATCGCAAGATAAAGCGGCCAGAGCATGACTAACCAGATGATGGTTTCTCTTAAGCCATAGAGTCCGACTTTTATAGCTTCCCAAATTCGGCTGAGTAAAGGATCGCTGTCTAAAGTTGCAATGCGATTGATATTGAGATCACGGCTCTTGCGTACTTGCGCTTGCTGGAAAAACTCAATTCGAATGGTGCTATAAGCCAAACGGTCTTTGACTTCCAGATTCGTCAGTTGCTGTAGTTGATTGTTCACAGCATTCGAAGCACTGTTACTCTGATTGGCTGTATTGAGTTTTTCTTCAAGCAATTTTAATTCATAACGTTTGGCTTCATAGGTCTGGCTATTAAAGTTCAACATGAGTGGCAATAACTGATTCAGGAATGGCGTGACCTGTTCATTGGGAATGCGGACTGTGAGTTGTACAGTCGGGGTGATTTTTTCGTAGATGTCGACACTACCATCAATACGGTCTCGTTCCGAACGATCACTGACTTGATAATTAATCTGTTTTTCTTCGATATAGCCCTTATATTGCGATAACTGTTGCTCAAGCGCAGATGTGGTTTTTAATACATCTTTGACTTCAAATTGGAGTTGGGCACTTTTCACCAGTTGACGATTTTGCTCCAACGCATTTTGTTGCTGACTTACCAGTTGTTCGGGATTTTTCGCGGCATTTTCCTGAATCGCGTCGCTATCGAGTGCAACACTCTCAGTCGCAATAGCAGCCTCATTTGCAGCGTTATCTGGATGTTTTGAACAGGCAACCAAGCTGCTGCCCAGTATTAAAATAACAGTTAATTTTTTAGTTAAATCTGACATCTCTGTATGCCTAAATTGTTGTGATATTAAGGTTATAAAATCAGTATCTTCGATTTATTTGTTTATTTATAAAGGGATTGCTGAATCCAACAAATCCTTGCACGCCATAACATTTTGTTGCTTGGCAATGCTGTTTTGTATAGTAGCATAAATGAGCAATGTGAAGTGGAGGGGGTAAAATGTATAAAATGGCAATGCTGTTGGGATGTGCTTTATTGCTGAGCGCATGTAATCAACCGATCACCGAATCGCAACAACAGGCGGCGGTTCAAAAAAGTACGGCCATGCATGCTGTTTTGCTGGATCAGCCGAATTTATTTCACGATGAAAATAATCTAAAAATAGATCAGCAATTTAATATGGCAGAAAATCCTACCGATGCACAGATCACGGTTGAACAGGCACAATTAGATGATTCTGTCGTGGCTGTGCGTACGGAATATCAATTAAAACGTGATCAGGACGTCTGGAAAATTGTGAATAAGAAGCAAAGTTATCAATGTGCCAGAGGTGAAAATACGGAAACCTTCCAGTTTGAGTTATGTCCATAATTATCGGGACTCTATTGTCCAGTCTAAAATCTATTCAAAAATGTGGATAACTTTTAGGTTATTCACATTGTCAAAATCCCTGTGGAAGATGGATTAAAATTGCTGTCATTTTAAAAAAGTGCTAAAGTTGCGCCTGGCGATTTAGCCAAAAGGTAAAAACATTTACCAGTCTCACGTAAATAGATTGTTTTTCTTATATACACCTAGTGAATACGGTGTTTTCACATTTATCACATGCTTTTTTATAGCATGAAATCAAAATTTAAATCTAAACCATAAAATCTCGTGGTCGTGATCCTGTTTTCTTTTTTTGAAAATGGGACGGGCGCTAGTTGGTTATTTTTGTGAATAAAACATGATGACAAATAATCAGAACATGACGTTAAACCGTATAACGCTCATGTTTCCTTTAGCTTTAGTGCTATTTGAATTTTCGGTTTATATCGGTAATGACCTGATTCAGCCCGCCATGTTGGCGATTACAGAACAGTTTGCTGTGAGTGCAACTTGGGCGCCATCGTCAATGTCATTCTATCTGTTGGGTGGTGCCAGTGTGGCATGGTTACTTGGCCCACTTTCGGATCGGCTTGGACGTAAAAAAGTATTACTGGCAGGCGTGGCTTTCTTTACGATCTGCTGTTTACTAATTTTGCTGACGCATAATATTGAGCAATTTTTAACATTACGTTTCCTGCAAGGTATTGGTTTATCTGTGATTTCAGCAGTGGGTTATGCTGCGATTCAGGAAACCTTTGAAGAGCGTGATGCGATCAAGGTGATGGCATTGATGGCAAATATTTCTTTGCTTGCACCTTTGCTCGGACCTGTACTGGGTGCTTTCCTGATTGATTATGTATCGTGGCATTGGGGCTTTGTCGCCATTGCGGCGGTGTCTTTCATGAGCTGGTTTGGTTTAAAGAAATTTATGCCAGCTACACAGGAAAGTCGAAAACAACCGAAACAGCCATTTAGCTATATTTTTGATGACTTTAAAAAAGTGTTTAGCAATCGCCGTTTCCTTGGATTAAGCATTGCTTTACCTTTGGTTGGTATGCCGTTAATGCTCTGGATTGCTTTGTCACCAATCATTCTGGTGGATGAGTTGAAGCTGAGCAGTGTGCAATATGGCTTGGCCCAATTCCCAGTGTTCTTTGGCTTGATCATTGGTAATGTCATCCTAATCAAGATTATTGACCGTTTTCCTTTAGGTAAAACCATTTTAATGGGCTTGCCGATTATGTTACTGGGAACGCTGTTCTTGGTGCTGGGTGTGATCTGGCAAGCTTATCTGGTGCCATGTTTATTGATTGGCATGACATTGGTGAGTTTAGGTGAGGGGATCAGTTTCTCTGTGATGTATCGCTTTGCCTTAATGTCATCTGAAGTGTCAAAAGGTACAGTTGCAGCGGCAGTTTCGATGCTGATGATGGTCAGTTATTTTGTGATTATTGAACTGGTACGGGTGCTGTATACCCATGTGCATATCTGGGCTTTTGCACTGGCGAGTGTGGTGCTGATCGCTTTCTGGTTTGCACAACCTCGGAAAGTATTAAAACAGGTCATGCTGGAACGTAAAGCAGAAGGCATGAACTAATAAAAAAGCTGAGATCAATGTCTCAGCTTTTTTTATACTGCTCAAAACAACAGCAAAACTGTGGATATCTTTTTAGATACCCACAGTTGGTAAATTATTTAATCACACCACAGGCAATACGGTCGCCACCACCGCCTAAAGGTTTCGGTGAGTCAGAATAATTATCGCCGCCGACATGAACCATGATTGCTCGACCTTGGATATCAGCCAGTTTTAAACGTGGTGCGATTACAGGCGTGGTTGCAAAACCTTTCTCATCCACGACCAGCACAGGCAAGTCACCTAAATGACCATTTTCTGGCGTACCGTGATGTGGCGCATTATTTGGATTTAAATGACTTCCAGCTGCGAGTGCTGCACCCATTTTGCCATCTTTCATTGCCGCTTCACACGAGCCATTTTCATGGATATGGAAACCATGTTCACCTGGAGAAAGCTTGCCGAGAGCAGGGGTGATTAACAGGCCTTTTGGGGTTTCCTGAAAAGCCACTGTACCAATTGAAGAGCCAACACCTTTGGCATCGACCTGATAGACTTGTACCAGTTGTTTTTGATCTTGCGTGGTGGATTGGGTCTGGATTTTAGATGCATTGTGATCTAAATCAGCAGAGGAACAGGCAGCAATACTTAGGCCTAGACAGCTCAGTAAAGAGAGTTTTTGAATCGTAGAAGTCATTGCGAAGATATCCTTATAAATTATCTTTATTTGACGATTCAAACAAAGTCAGGGATATCCCGCAAGTAACATTAATCAATTAATGACAAAAAATTAAACAAAACAAACCTATTTGTTCTCAGGTGGCGCATCCAATGCGGCAACTGGTTCTTCGACATTTTCATGCAACCATTCACGCCAGATTGCCAGCAAAATCGCCAGAATCACAGGGCCAATGAATAAACCGACTAAACCAAAGCTGGCAATCCCACCCAGTACACCGAACATAATCAGGATAAATGGAATCTGGGTGGCACCTGAAATGACCAAGGGACGAATCACATTATCCGAACTGCTGACAATCAACACGCCCCACAGAACTACTCCAATTGCTTCCATGGTCTGACCTTGTGCAAATAGCCACAGACCGACACCCAGATAGGAAACGGGTGTGCCAAAAGGAATCAGGGCAAGGATAAAAGTCACCATGGTGAGTAGCATTGGGTTTGGTACACCCGCTACAAAGTAACTCAGACCTGCCAACAGGGCTTGCGCCACTGCTGTTAAACCGACGCCATAGACTACCGCACGGGTTGTTTCTGAAATAGTATCCAGATAATGATGCACGCGTGGCCCAATCACCATTTCCAAGGCACGGCTAACCTGAGACAGGATCATTTGTCCATCACGGTAGAAGAAGAACAGGGTCATGATTGCAAAAGTGAGTTTAACCAGATTTCGGCTAATTTCACTGAGAACAAAACGCCCATAACTTAAGTGGCTTTGAATCCATTCCGCAATATTTTTGGTAATGCTATTGGGATCATTACTCAGTTCATTAATGGTGCGGCTGATGTCTTTACCAATAATCGGCAGGTTCTTGATAAAGTCAGGAATCTGGATATGGCCTGAGAACAGTTGACGCTGTAAATTAAAATATAAATTGCGCCCTTCCAACTGCAACATAAAGATGGCAAAGATGAACGGAATCCCGATCACTAAAATCACCAGTGTGATCATCAGTGTGGCATTTAAAGTTGGACGGTTTTCACCAAAGAAACGACGCTGTACCCATAAATATACAGGCCAGGTCATATAAGCAATAATGGCAGCCCAAAGCACAGGGACAATAAAGTATTTGAGAATACTGAATCCCAAAAAGAGCAGGACAAAGAACAGTCCAAATAGCAAAACGCGTTGTAATATGGGAGCGTATTGTTGCACAAGCGTCCGTCTCTAATCGTAAAAGTTGAATAAAATCATATTAACTGAAAAATGGGCACAGTAAAATTTCATTCGGTAATTTCACGTTTAAATCTTTTGGGGCAATAAAAGCATAAAATTTAAAATGTCATCCCTATACTTTTTTCGCTATTGAATAAGCTGAAAAGAACCAGACATATTTAGAAAAATTATTACGTCACAGATGCATAAAATACATGAATTCACCTTAGCAACATTTGCTATCGAGTTTAATACAGGAGTCGGCAAAGAGTTACAAAGCATATTGTTAGATTAAATCCATCACTTATCCATAAATGAATTTTAAGGAGTAGTACGATGGCTTATTCAAATAATCAGAATCAATCACCTGAAAAAGCAGATCCGCATAATCAAGCAAAAGTGAATCCTAATGAGGCTTCCCAGCCCAATGACAACGTCGCGAAGCTATTGAGTAACGATAAAGTCAGTTATCAAGAGGTTGAAGGGCTGACAGATACGGATCAATTACAAAAGACCTTAGATCAGAGCGCTGCTTCTCAAAACCCTGAGGGCAGTCACGGTAATGAAAATATTCGTAAAGCGGTTGAAAACCTAGATCGCGATGAAATGAAGCATAACTTGAAAGATGAAAGTGCTGAAAAAGATGAGCCTAGCCCTAATCCAGCCCCTTTCATCACACCCAAATAAAGATCAATTCACTCTGAATAAATTGAAGATCGAGAACCAAGTTTTTACTTGTTCCATCCAGTCAGGATGGAACAAGTCGTTTTAGAACCATTCGCTTGGATCATCGACTAACTGGTTTAACACGGGTTGCCACTGGCTTTGGATACTGACAAAGTTTTTCTGGGTTTTATCAAAAATACTGAGACCTTGCATGGCTAAGCTGCCATAGGCAGTACGTTCTGAAATCCATGCCACAGGTTCCTGTTCAATCTTGTTAAAAAAGTCCTGAATGTCTTTAGAGCTGGAACTGTTCGGTTTAACCCGATTGGCAATCAGCAGGATTTGTACCTTACCTTTACGAATACGCTTAATGTCTTGTAAATGCTTGAGGAAACGACGGGTACTATCAATGTCAAAGAACGAAGGTTGCAGCGGTGTCACGATTGCATGTGCTTCACTGACCAGTTGTTCTGCATGCTCACCTGACAGGGCGCCAGGTGCATCAATAATTAAATAATCCAGATTTTTCGGTGCCTCACCAATTGATTTTTCATGTCGCCAATCCAGACTTTGAATGCCTGTCACGGTATCTGGACGCTGCTTTAACCATTGCAAAGATGATTTCTGATTGTCGGCATCGGCCAACGCGACCTTATAGCCTTTTTGTGATAATGCAGCAGCGAGCGTGATCGCTGTCATGGTCTTACCACAGCCACCTTTTTGATTTGCGATTAATATTGTCTTCATGAAATTAGATTTATTTAACTAGGCTCTCGTATTCAACTATACCTTAGCATCTTTTTGCGTCGAGTGTGTTACACATGACAAAAGTTTAATGTTGCAGTTAAATAGCTGCATTCAGGAAAAGGAATGTGTTATGTCGGTTTGGCTTGCAATGTTGATTGGTGGATGTATAGGGGTTGTGATCACCACCATTATTCTGTCGAGTACCCGCAATGGTCGTGTGCAGGCAGAGTATGAAAAATATATTGCCGAGCTGGAGCTAGAACATAAACAGGCTTTGCTGGATGCGCAGAAGCGAAGTGTCAATACCAGTCGTGCGGTCTTAAAAGGAAAAATGGCGGAACAATTTGCGCCGATCTTGCCCGAGTTCCAGTATTTGCCGAGTGATGCCAAATTCCTTGGTGATCCAGTCGATTATGTGGTGTTTGATGGTTATACCGATTTCCGAGATGGCGACGGAGCTGCCGAAGATATCGAAGTGATTCTGCTGGATATTAAAAGTGGTGGTGCACGCTTAAGCAAGGGGCAGCAGGCCATTGCTCAAGCGGTACGAGAAGGGCGGATTCGTTTTGAAACCCTTAGAATCGATTTTGAAGACTAAAGCGGGATCTCTAATTTCTGTACCCGCGCCAATAACATCTTTTGTGCAATTGCAGGGATTCCTTCGGCATCAAAATATTGTTTTTCTATAAATTTAAATTTGGCTTGTAATAGATGTCGTTCAATATCGCGATTGAGGTGGCAACCATCTGCAATACGTTTCTGGATAGGGGTGAGTAAAGTCTGCAAGGACTGTATTTTCGCAGAGTCTGGATGTTTGACATGCTCAACCAGATGGAAGGTTCCGGTCGGTTTAAGCACACGATAGATTTCTGCAAGTGCCTGATCGAGCTGCGCAATGCTACACAAAGTCCAAGTTGAGACCACATGATCCAGAGATGCATCCGCAAAGGGGAGTTTCTCTGCGCTAGATTGCACATGTTTGATAAAGAACGGCGCATGTTGAACCCGTTCAACCGCAAGCAGATAAATATCTGGATTGGGCTCCAAGGCATAGAGCGTATCGATATTGCCATAGAAAGGAATATTCAGACCTGTACCAAAACCAATTTCGAGTATGTCCCCTTCAATCGGTAACAATAATTCACGACGTCGATCCATCAGACTCGCAGTTTGCATGACCTGATTAAGTAAATGAGGAAATATATGACGCTGGTAAAATTGGTAAATCATGGAAATCCATTCGTTGATTCAAAATAAAAGTATTGCGACTGCACCACAAAAATATGACTAAAGTGAGTTTGATTGTTACTAAAAAAAGCACTTTTTTTCACCATCTAAGCATACTATGAAGAGAAGGGCTTTTCTAAGTTTTTCGTTATTTGAGGATGATTGAGCCATGAAAAAACGTCTGTTGATGAGTTTATGCATGGTTGTTGCAATTGGGCAGACACATGCATCGACCAGTGGGGAAGAATACAATATTGCCAATGGTTTAGCGCCCGTTGTGAAATATCAATCGATTTCGGTACTGAAGCCTTTTGATGGGAACTTCCGTATTCTCGGTTCAAAAGTCTATCATGACGATGAGCAAGCCAAATTTTCTCCGATTGATTATGCGGTCAGTTTAGGACTTTTTGCTGACCCTCAAATTGCGCGGACGATTGATGTTCAACAGTATGACCGTTACCTGAACTGGAAAATGAAAACATTACCTGTTCCACCCGATCAGGCCATCAAAATGGTATCGAATATGCACATTATTCCTGCCAATCCAGAAATTGCCAAACAGATTAAACAAGTGAAGCGTGGTGATCTGGTGCAGTTAAAAGGCGAACTGGTCGAAATTCGTGATAAAGATCTGGTGTGGAAATCATCGCTTACCCCAGGTGGTGTGGGCGATGGTGCGTGTGAACTGTTCCGTGTCAGTTCAATTCAGTGGATTGAGAAACAGAATATTTAACTTGATGCTGTATTTAAATAAAAAAGAGGGCGCGAAATCCCTCTTTTTTATTCATGTAAATTATTCTTCCTGTGCTTTGGTTTCAGCGGTCTGTGTGCTTCTCCAGTGATGTAACTGGCTTTGTGCATGTAGATATTCATTGAGCTGATTAACTTGCTGCTTGCTATCCGCTGTTGAAGTATTGGCCTTTTCTAAAACTTTAGCCTGCTGTTCCCAATAATCATAAAGCAAGCCTTGAATGTAACGGCCTTGCTCGGTTTTTAGTTCCAGATCTTTCAACATAGACAGGGCAGATTTGACATTGTCCTTTTGGCGTTGTTGTTCAAATTCTGGTGTTAAGGTATTGGCTTCTTTCATCTTCGCCAACTCCATTTCCATGCTATCGCTCATGTCGGTAAAACGACGGTCATAGTCATCCAGTATTGCAATATCGTGACCATCATCTGCGGTTGCAGGGAACTGTTTGATCGGCGTCTGGTTTAATTGACCAATCGCATCATTGGCTGAATTGCTTTGCTGCTCTTGTTGAGCAGTCGGTTGTTTATCTTTATTACATGCGCTCAAGAGCAGGGCTGAACTGAGCATACATGTCAGGGCAAATGTGGTTTTAATACTAGGCATGGATCAACTCGATAAATATTTAGTTTGCAGCTTTCTGAAAATGATAAGCAAAAGTGGTATAGGGGAAATCAATCTGATCTTGCGCAGTTAAGCCTGTAAAATCAAATACAATTTGTTCGAACTTTGCTTTTAACTGTTGTTGTTCTGCGACAGGCATGGCGGCAATAAAGCTGGTCGACAACAGACGCTTACTTACCACTTGCTCAACCGTGCCATGATGTTTTTGCTGGAAAGTCTGCAATTCAACAAAGTTAAACAGTTGCTGATGCTCAAACACCTGTTTCCATAACTCACTGTGATAACGTGGTGTATCACCTTCTAAAGGTACAATTTCATCTGCCAGTGCTTGAACCCAATCAACCGTTGTGTCGCGTTGATTCCAGATCAGCCCTAAATGTCCCGATGGGGCCAGTACCCGATGCATTTCGGTTAATGTTTCAATATTCGCAAACCAGTGGAATGACTGGGCACACAAAATGGCATTAATTGAAGCATCTGCCAGTGGCAATTGATGGCTGGAAGCCTGAATACATTTCACCTGTGGATGGTTGTGCTGAAGCTGTTGTAACATTTCAGCGACAGGCTCAACTGCAATCACTTTTGCCTTGCTCTGTAACAGGTAGGGTAAGAATTTGCCAGTCCCCGAACCAAGGTCGATAACAGTGGAATTTTCACCTATTTGGAGGCGATCTTGCAGCCAAATGGCAATATCTTGCGGGTAACTGGGACGAACTTGTTGGTACAGTTCAGCACCTAAACTAAAGCCTTTTTGAGCGGCTGGGTGTAAGGATTGTGTCATCTTTTGCGCTTTTTAATCTGTCTTATCTCTATAAAATAAGATACTCCGCAATTATGGTTTGGCAAAGCCACCATTTGGTGACTTTTTGCTACAGACCTTGGATCAATTTTTCAGTGTGAGCATGGATAAGCAAATCGTATTTGAAGACGAACATATTCGCGTTATTTTTCTAAAAGGTTCAAGTAACACTTTAGTGGTTTCGTTCGGCGATTTAATTAGTCGCGCCAAAGGAATGTCCATTAATGCTGAAAAATCATTAATAAAATATCAATACAACGTCCTTGGCATTATGCCAAAACAAAAATCATGGTTTCCTAAAAGCAGCATGCTTCAGATGCAGCAACAGATTCTGCCAATTTTGCAGCAATTCAAAGAAATTGTGGGCTATGGCGGGTCAATGGGTGGCTATGCTGCGATTAAATATTCCAACCTGTTGAATATGCAAAAAGTGGTGGCTTTTGTCCCACAATATTCAATTGATCCAGATGTCGTTCAAGATCGCCGTTATGCAGAGTTTTTTGATGCAAGTATTCATCAAGACATGCAGATTCAAGCGGATGAAGTGGATGCATCACGTGAATACATTATTGTTTACGATCCTTACTTTGCTGAAGATAAAGAGCATTTCTTAAAGATTCAGCCTTTATTACCGAATATGCATGTCATTCATTTGCCATTTACTGGTCATGAGGCACTTTCGGTTCTGGCAAGTTCGCAATTGCTCAATGATTTTGTCGAAAAACCTTTTGAAATTACTTATTTCTACAAGCGTGTTCGGGAAGTCAAAAAGCAAAGTAAATTCTATTATCGTCATGTGCTGGATGCCTTGTTGGCAAGACATCATCATGCCTTATTAAAGATTTTAGAAAATAATGAGTTTGAACTGGATGAACGCTATTTTGATGCGATTATGAAGCAAAAGCTGGTTCAGCAATTATTTAATCTTAAGCAGGGCACAGAACAGAACCTGCATAAGCTCGGGATTCAGCCGCATTTCGTGCAACAGGCAGGTAGTTCAAAGCCAACCGTCATGACGGCTCAGGAGACCTGTCTGGTCTTTAATCTGGTGAGCTTGAAACTAGAGAGTTATCGTCTAGATACGCTTGCAGCCAATCTGAACTATCTTGTTCCGTTAAACGTCACAGCCAATGCATTGGTGGAACTTGAACTGAATAATGAAAATTATTTATTGACCATGAATGACCGTGGTATTCACAAGCTGGTAAAAGTCGGCGAAGCCTTGGCTTTAGACCAGTCACCACTGGTGTTTAAACGCTATGCAGAGTTTTGTAGCATCAGCTATAAGCAACTGACATTAAGCTGTGATGAACAGGGATTCAGTCATTTTGTTGAAAATAATGTGGATGAGCAGACCAAGCTACAGTTATGTAACTAGATCTTTTCCATAAAAAAAGCCCTTTGCATTGCAAAGGGCTTTTTTTAGAACGGACTTAAAGAATTAGTTTGCACCAATTTTTGCGTTGGTATTTACATTGGCATTCACGCCTAGAACTTTCACACCGACATTTGCACCTGTTTGAAGGCCTTTCTTATCTGCATTCAAGCCAGTTTGCGCATTCACACCAGAAGTTTTACCATTCACTTGCGCTTGTGCATTGGTTTGCGCACCTAAATTTAACGATTTAGGTTGGTTAGATGCTTTTTTGTCTTCAATACGTTTTTTGACATTTGCAGTGGTATCGGCTGCAAACTCTTTACCATCAACGGCTTTGTCTACGGCATAATCTTTTGTATTTTTAACTGCTTCACCAGTTTTGTTCACGACATGTGAACCAATATGGGTCGCTGTTCCAACAGTTTTTTGAGTTGCTGTTACGCCCGTATTTACAGCGGCATGTCCTACATTATGTGCAGTATGACCTACGCCTTGTGCCACGTGACCTACACCTTGAGCAGTATTTTTTACTGCGCCAGTCACACCCTTAAGCAAGCCACCAGATTGAACATTGACTTGAGCTGAGCCATTCGCGTTCACCTCAGCGCTCTGTGCAAAAATAGAAGCAGAAGCGAGGATACTTGTTGTCACGATAGCTGTTTTGATCATTTTTTTCATTGCGATTTCCTTAGCGATGTACCGTAAAGTGGTACTTCATTAACGCCATTGCATCATAGCGAGCTAAAAAGTAGAAATGTGTGATTTTCATCAAAAATTACAACCAGATTACAGCTCAAACACACTTTAGATAGAAATTGTGAAGATTGATTACGGGAATAAAAACATGAAAAATATAATTTTTATATGAATTTAAACAACC
>NZ_LZPJ01000091.1:0-70683 GCF_001729365.1 Acinetobacter sp. YK3 | reverse complement strand
TCAGTAAATTCATTCAATGAGGCTATAGTACGTAAAAACCATAAATAGGTAAAACAGTATGTTTTTATTATTTTGATCGGTTTTTTGAATTTTTAATTTATCCGTTGAATTTTGAAATGTATCTTTCGATAAAAAAATCAGTACAATCAAACTTGTTATACAACTGCAATCATTGCGTGGCATAAATAGAGGATAAGCAATATGGTATTACAGCGCGGCATCTATCAACATTATAAAGGGCAACTTTATCAGGTCTTTCATGTTGCTCGTCATAGTGAAACTGAAGAGGAACTGGTCGTGTATCAATGCTTATATGGCGATTATTCAATGTGGGTACGCCCATTGGCAATGTTTACTGAAACGGTTCAACTGGCTGATGGACAAATCCAGCCCCGTTTTAAATTGATTCAAGCGACCTAAGCGTAATTTGCCGACTTGGCATTTGGGGAGTCAGAGATGACCAGTAGTGTATTCTTACAACGTATTTCTGATTTATATGATCAGTTCAAGCAACATGATGCTCAACAGTCTGATCGTCTGAGTCGCTATCGGAATATTGAAGCTGAGTCGGCAAAATTATTGGCAATGTTGATTCGTTGCCAGCAATCAAAACGTATTCTGGAAATTGGCACTTCTACTGGTTATTCAACCTTATGGTTGGCTGAGGCTGCCCAAGCAGTAGATGGCAATGTTCAAACCGTAGAAATTGATCCTTTACGTAGTGCTCAGGCGAAAAAATATGCAGAAGAATTTGAGTTAGAACAGCAAATTGATTTCTGGGTAGGAGATGCAGCGGATTTTCTGGCGCAAGCCAGTGAACCGTTTGATTTTATTTTACTGGATGCAGAGCGCATTCATTATGTCAGTTACTGGGCTGATTTAAAGCGTTTATTACAAAACGCGGGTAGTACCTTGATTATTGATAACGTAATTTCTCATGCTGCCGAAGTAAAAACCTTTCTGGAATTGATCAAGAATGATGAACATTACATGAGTACAACTTTGCCGATTGGTGCGGGCTTATGTATGGTGATCTTGAAGTGAATTGATTTTATCTTGGTGGTTTAAGCGATAAGCTTGTGGACTACAACCCATCACTTTATTAAAGGCACGGGTAAAATTGGCAGGGTTGGAATAACCCAATTCATAAGCAATCGCTGTAATGGTAAAGCTAGAATTGTCTAACAAATCAATGGCACGTTCAGTGCTGATCTGCTGTTTTAATACCTGAAACTCAACACCTTGCTGCTGCAAATAGCGTTGCAGCGTTTTTGTAGAAATATTCAGGACTTTGGCACATTCAGTTAAGGTGGGGACTTGATTGGCTTGTCTGAGCATCATACTGACCCATTCCACAATTTCACCTTGATGATAAATCTTCTGGATTTGTTCCTGACAGCGTTGTTCAACTACTTTTAAACTATGCGCGTCTGCCAAAGGCAAGGGCAGTGCAAGTTGTTGCTGGTCAATAACGACACGGATTCCTGAGAGCCAAGTGTAGTTAAAGTGAAAATTGGCCTTGATTAAAGAGAGATAACGTTCTTGGTAACTCGGTTCGGGGATACTCAGATAAATTTGATAACGCTGCAACTGCTGACCAGCCAACTCAAGCAGACTGTAGTAAAAGGCTACCGCAATGGCTTCGATATGAAAGGCCAAACATTGTTTATTCATTTGCAAGATCGGTTCAAATAACAGTTCAACCTTTTGTTGATGGGCTGGCATCTGAATGCTGAGCTTAAAACTGGGCATAATCAATCTAAAATACTGAGCAATTAATTTGAGCGCATGTTCCAGATTCGGACTGGTCATCAGCGCATAACCCACCAGACTATGCGAGCTGAGTTTAAGATTTTTACCCAGTTCAAAGGCTAGATCTTGGGTACTGGGCAGACTTAAACCAATTTCAATAAATTGCTCAATCTGTTGAATGGACAACAGTTCTGTTGTTGCCAGTTGTTGCTGCAAAGCGATCAACACGTCATTGTTGTATTGATGAGTCGCAATCAATATTTCAATCAGTCGTGAATAATAACGTGATGGAATAACAGGGATCTGCTGCTTTTGCACAATAAAAACCCAGTAAAGTCTTAAAATGATAATAGCAAGTCTTAAAATGATAATATAGGGTTGCTGCAAAAGGACACAATCAACTCAAGCAAAACAGATGTGTTTGATTGAGGGAATTCTAATGAATATGCATACTCAGCTTGATGTAGCGCAAGGAACGACAACATTTAAAGATAAAAAACGTCATTTGTGGTTATTGGGTTTGGCTGTTCCTGCGATTGCCATGAGTGGTTTGGCGGGTTACCAGTTTGGCCCGAAAAAAACTAAAAAATTCTTTGCTTCATTTGGCCCGTTATTTTTACATGGTGTGATTCCAACACTAGATAAATTCATTGGTGAAGATACGGAAAATCCACCCATAGAGGCGATTGCAGGTCTTGAGGCTGATCCCTATTACGCACGAATTGTGAAACTGTATATTCCACTGCAATACGCTGCAAATCTTTATGGAGCTTATCTTGCTAGTCGTGAAGATACCCCAGTCGCAGATCAGGTGTTATTGGGAAGTTTGGTGGGCATGGTCAATGGCATTGCGATTAATACCGCACATGAATTGAGCCATAAAACAGGGTGTCTGGAACATTATCTTTCGCATTTGGCTTTAGCGCCATCGGGCTATAACCATTTCCGAATAGAACATCCTTATGGGCATCATCGTCGTGTTGCGACACCTGAAGATCCTGCATCGTCACAATTTGGTGAAAGCTTCTGGAAATTTTTACCACGTACTGCGATTGGCAGCTTTAAATCGGCGATCGAGATTGAAAAGAACCGCTTAGAGCGTAAGAAATTGCCTTTTCTCTGTAAGGAAAATGAGTTGATTCATGGTTGGGCAATGTCGGCTGTGTACCATGCGGCGATGTTGAGTAAATTTGGTCTGCGTTCTGTGCCTTTTCAACTGACGCAAGCGGCTTATGCGATAACCTTGTTTGAGTCGGTAAATTATATTGAACACTATGGTTTGAAGCGTGAGAAAAAGGCCAATGGTCAATACGAAAGGACGTTGCCTGAGCATAGCTGGAACAATAATAATGTGGTGACCAATTTGTTCTTATACCAATTACAACGCCACTCTGATCATCACGCCAATCCGACCCGAAGCTTTCAGACCTTACGCCACTTTGAAGATGCACCTCAGTTACCAGCAGGGTATGGCGCAATGATTTTGCCCGCATTTATTCCATCGTGGTGGTCAAAAATTATGGATGATCGTGTGGTACAGCACTATCAAGGCAATCTGGACAAAATCAATGTCTATCCCGAAGCCAAGCAAAAGATGTTAGACAAATATATTGAACAGCAAGATGTGGCTTAAATGAGCCAGCATTAAATAACAGATCAGCCCATAAGGGCTGATTTTTTCTATGCTTTAAGCTGAAATACAGAGTCGTTTAAAATGCAGATCAAATTCAAGATATTTATGCACAAAGGCCGTTTTATCATTGGTGCGAAGCAAGTTATTGTAGATAAACTCTGGAACGGGATGGTAAAGCTCGCCTGAGCCATTGCTATAAAAGATTTTTAAATAGCGTGAAGAAACATCGTATTTCCAAGAGGTTACAACAACAGATTTTTCCATATATTCGTCCCCATATTGATTTGATCTTTTAGTACATATTTAACAACTCTGGTGTTCCATGATTTGACAGTACTCCAACTCCAACCGTCTGACAATTGATAAATGAAGCTAGCTATAAACTTATAAGTATAAGAATTGTAAAAAATTAGCTATAAAATTTAGGCGGGGGTAAGGGAGGATTTTTAAAGAAGGCAGACAAAAAGAAACCACCCTAAAAAGGGTGGTTTCTGACCATTGGGTCTAATCTAAATAATTAGATTTTACCAACTAAGTCGATAGATGGAGCAAGCGTAGCTTCGCCTTCTTTCCATTTCGCTGGGCAAACTTCACCTGGGTGAGCGTGAACGTATTGAGCAGCTTTTACTTTACGAAGAAGTTCAGATGCGTCACGGCCGATACCACCAGCGTTGATTTCAACGATTTGGATTTTGCCTTCTGGATCGATTACGAAAGTACCACGGTCAGCAAGACCAGCAGCTTCGATTAATACGTCGAAGTTTTTAGAAAGCGTCCAAGTTGGATCGCCGATCAATGGGTATTGGATTTTACCAATAACGTCTGAAGTGTCGTGCCAAGCTTTGTGCGTGAAGTGAGTGTCAGTAGACACGCCATAGATTTCAACGCCTAACTTTTGGAATTCAGCATAGTTGTCAGCAAGGTCGCCTAACTCAGTTGGACATACGAAAGTAAAGTCAGCTGGGTAGAAGAATACAACAGACCATTTACCTTTAAGATCTGCTTCAGATACGTCAACAAATTGACCGTTGTGGTACGCAGTTGCTTTAAATGGTTTAACTTCAGTATTAATTAAGCTCATCATTGTCTCCATGATTGAGGTTTTATTGAGAGGCTAACGCCTTACTTGTTTACGAGGTCTAGAATAAATAATTTTTAGTTATTGGGGAAATAGTATTTTTACATGACTAAAATCGGAAAATTGAATAACTCAATCAAAACGACTTTCACCCAAAGATTTCTGCTCTATTTGACGACATAAAAATGAAGCAAACATGACAAAACATCTGAAAACTAATGTGCATAACAACATGAAGTCTACGCTGTTAAAATTCAAGGGTAAAATTGAAAAAATCTAAAAATATATAAAAAACCAAGATATACGCTTAAACTTTCTCCAATATTTACGGATGCTTTAGAGAACGAGGGGGATAGACACGAAAGGAGTGAAACTGCACAAGATGTTATCTATTTATGTTCTTGTTGTTGAGTTAAGAATAGGAATACCTGCCAAGACAGGAGGCTGATCATAGATTGATCTTGTGGTTCAGTAAGTGTTTGTCTAAAATGAGCTGTAACTCTTTGAAATACTAAATAGTATCTATTTGAGAAAAATTATAATGTGATATGCATCAGCATGATGTGCTGACATCCAGAGTGAAATTTATACCGACAATGACTGATCAATTAAGAGCTAAATTTGAAAATCTGGAACTCAATGCGGGCTTGGGAAAAATTAGTGCATTTATTTCCCTGTCTATAGGCTTACTTTGCCTGTTTGGTGCATTGTGTTTTCTGTTTCCTTCGGTGATGACCACACCTGAGTTACGACCATTTTACGCAAAAAATTATGATGTATTTTATTTTAGCCTCATGGGCGGCATTATCCTGAGTGTTGGTTTTGGCGCGTTTAGTTCCATTATTCGTCAGAACCGCTATGGCTTTTATGGTTTGTGTTTTGCTCTGGTCGCTGCTGTTTTAGGTTGTGGTGTGATTAAGGCGCCGATGTTACCCAGCGTGCCTTTTTATGCAGGAATTGATTATTTTGTCCTCACGCTGGTGATTCTGGCGCTGATTTTTATTCCTCTGGAAGGTTTTTTTGCCAAAAATCCCGAACAGAAAATTCTGAGAGTCGGGTGGGTGACGGATATGAAATATTTTATGTTCAGTCATATCGGCATTCAACTATTTAGCTTTTTAACTGTAATGCCGATCCAGTACTGGATTACTCATTTGCCGAATAACCCGATCGTACCTTATGTGCAGGCGCAGCCAATCTGGTTGCAATTTATTGAATTGCTGATTGTGGTGGATTTCGTGGTGTACTGGCTACATCGTGCCATGCATGAGGTCAATTTCTTGTGGCGTTTCCATGCTATTCATCATTCGACGGAATATATGGACTGGCTGGCTTCTTCACGCCTGCATGTGGTTGAAGTATTGATGACCCGCTTTATTGCAACGTTGCCGATATTTTTATTAGGTTTCCATACGTCTGCGGTATTTGCTTATCTGATTTTTATTTCATTTCACGCGATTTTTATTCATTCCAATGTGCGTTTCCGTTTCCCGTATTTACGTTGGTTGATTGCTACACCTGAGTTTCATCATTGGCATCATTCATCTGAAAAACCTGCGATTGACAAGAATTATGCAGCATTTATCCCATTTTATGATGTGCTGTTTAAAAGTGTGTATATGCCGAATCATCTGGCAAGTGTTTATGGGACAGTGGGCTATAAAATCCCGAATAGTTTTGTGAAACAGTTCACTTGGCCGTTTAAAAAATATGTCAAACGCTTTCGGAAACGCTTCGACCAGTCACCAAAACCTTAAGCTGAATGGAGGGGACTGTATCAAGATCAGCAGGAGATTGATGCAGTTTCTTTGCATAGCAAGGCTTTAAGGCGTAAAATAGCCGATTAGTTTATTTTTCAGGAAAGCTGTTCAGTGCAGAGTCATTTAAATGTAGATCAATTGGTTATGGCACGTGACCGTCACCGTTTAAATCGACTGCGCAAAGATAAAAAAACACAACCAGCAGACATCGAAAAACTGTTTGAACAGTCTAACCACAAGGTCAAGCAACGCCTTGCACGCCTCCCCACGATTAAACTCAATCAGGATTTACCTGTTACCCAGTATGCAGATCGTTTGATTGAAGCGATTCAAAAGCATCAGGTCATTATTGTAGCGGGTGAAACGGGTTCGGGTAAAACCACACAGCTTCCACAAATTGCCATGCTAGCAGGGCGTGGTCTTACGGGTATGATTGGTCACACCCAGCCACGTCGTCTGGCTGCGCGTAGTGTTTCGCAGCGTATTGCTGAAGAGGTCGGTGAAAAACTCGGTGAATCAATCGGTTTTAAAATCCGTTTTAATGAGCAGGGCTCACAAGACTCGATTGTTCGTTTGATGACTGATGGTATCTTGTTAGCTGAGCTGACCAATGACCGGTTCTTATCAAAGTACGACACCATCATTATTGATGAGGCGCACGAACGCTCACTCAATATTGACTTTATCATGGGCTATCTCAAGCAGCTTTTACCGAAGCGCCCTGATTTAAAAGTAATCGTCACTTCAGCAACGTTAGATGTGAATCGATTTAGCCAATATTTCTATGACGCGCCGATTTTTGAAGTCGAAGGTCGTAGTTTTCCTGTTGAAGTGCGTTATCGTCCGATTTCAGAACTAAGCATCGTTGGCAGTGACGATGATGAGTTTGATGACTTCGAAGAAAATTTACCGCGTGCCGTGGTACAAGCTGTCGAAGAATGTTTTGCTGATGCGGAAAGTAAAGGCCATCCTGAGCATGCCGATATTCTGGTTTTCGCCAGTACAGAACAGGAAATTCGTGAGTTACAGGAAACCTTACAGAAGTATGGCCCTCGTCATACCGAAGTGTTGCCTTTATATGCACGTTTGGCACTGGCTGAGCAGCAAAAGATTTTCAGTCCAAGCGGTAAAGGTCGCCGTATCATTATCGCAACCAACGTGGCTGAAACGGCACTGACAGTTCCGAATATTCGCTATGTGATTGATAGCGGTTTTGCACGTATTTCGCGTTATAACTATCGTTCGCGGGTTCAACGTCTTCCAATTGAAGCAATTTCACAGGCTGCTGCCAACCAGCGTAAAGGTCGTTGTGGTCGTATTGCGGCGGGTGTGTGTATTCGCTTATATAGTGAAGAAGACTTTTTAAGCCGTCCTGAGTTTACCGAGCCAGAAATTAAACGAACCAACTTGGCCTCTGTTATTTTGCAAATGCAAAGCCTTGGTTTAGGTAGTCTTGAAGATTTTGATTTTATCGAGCCACCTGATTTTCGTTTGGTCAATGATGGTCGTAAACTGCTGATCGAATTGGGTGCATTAAGCGAGCGCAAGAATGATTTGACCAAAGTCGGTCAGATGATGGCTCGTATGCCGATTGATCCGCGTTTAGCTCGTATGATTATCGGTGGGGCACATTTTGGCGTACTCAAAGAAACCCTGATTATTGTCAGTGCCTTGGCGATTCAAGATCCGCGTGAACGTCCTGCCGATAAACAAATGCAGGCCGATCAGAAGCATGCGTTATTCAAAGAAGCGGATTCGGACTTTTTATTCTATTTAAAGCTTTGGAATACGATACAAACCAGCCCGGATACGCAGACGGAAAATAAGCGCCGTCAATTTGCACGTCAGCATTTTTTAAGCTGGTTGCGTTTGCGTGAATGGAAACAGACCCATCAGCAACTGGTCGAGCTGGCAGAAGGATTAAAACTGAGTTTTAATGAAAAGGGCGCTAATTATGAAAATTTACACCGCGCTTTATTGACTGGTTTACTTTCATTCATTGCCAATAAAACCGATGAACGTAATACCTTTATGGCAGTACGCCAGCAGAAAGCCAAAGTGTTCCCAGCCAGTACCTTGCATAAAACCAATACTGCTTGGGTTATGGCATTTGAGATGGTCGAAACCTCTCAGGTCTATCTGCGTACTTTGGCAAAAATCGATCCTGAATGGATTTTATTAGCTGCGCGTGATTTATTGAAGTACCACTATTTTGAACCGCATTGGTCAAAGAAAGCGGGTATTGTGAATGCCTATGCGCAGATTTCGCTGTTTGGTTTAATCATTGAGCCGAAGCGTTTGATCAACTTTGAAAAGGTGGATCAGCCTACAGCACATGAAATCTTTTTACGTGATGCTTTGACTACCGGTAATCTTGGAATTACACCGCCATTTTTAAAACACAACCTCCTTAAACTTGAGGAAGTTGAGCGCGTTGAAGATAAGCTGCGTCGTCGTGATTTAGTGGTTGATGAAGAAACCATTTATCAGTTTTATGCAGCGAAAGTGCCTGAGGAAATTGCCAGTCGTCGTAGTTTTGAAGATTGGCGTGCAACAGTCGAACCTGATCAGCCACGTTATCTATTTGTTGAAGATGATGCGTTATGGATGAATGATCGTCCGACCACGCAACAATTTCCTGACTATTTGCATAATGGACAATTGCGCTTGGCTGCTAGCTATCGATTTGACCCAAGCCATGATGAAGATGGTGCAACGGTTAAGATTCCTGTACAGGCATTACCGCAAGTCGATGAAAAGCAATGGTCATGGGGAATTCCAGGCTGGCGTCAAGACTTGATCGAAGCATTACTGAAGGCTTTACCTAAAGATAAGCGCCGTAATCTGGTGCCAATTCCTGATACTGCGAGAAAGCTGATGCAGGGCGTAGATGCAACGCATTTACGTGAACATCTGTTTAGTTATCTGGCTTTTGCTTTGCGTGGTGAGCAGATTACGGAAAAAGATTTTTCTTTTGAGCGTATTGACCAGTATCTGGTGCCTTTTATTAAGGTGCTGGATGAAAAAGGCAAGTTGATTGCGCAAGGGCGTGATCTGGATGAGCTAAAAGCACGCTGTCGTGTTGAAACCCATCGCCCAGTGAAACAGCAAAAAGGTGAATTTAAAACCTTCCCTGACAACTTTATTTTTGAAGCCTCGCAAAAGGTCACGGGTGTTGTGGTCAAGCAATATCAAGCGTTGGTACCAACCAAGCTGTTTGCCGAGCTGGATGCGAAAGATGAGTCAGGTGTGGTGATTCAAACCTTCAATGATCAGGATGAAGCGATCAAGCAACATCGTGAAGGGGTGATTCGACTGGTGCATATGCAGTTGGGCGATTTAATTCGTCAATTGAAAAAGCAGATTTCCAAGCCGCTGGCTTTGGCTTATTCGCCTTTAGGTGAACGGGCAAAACTGGAACAAATGCTGGTTTATGCAACTTTACAGGTTTCGATTCAGGAACTACCAAAAAATGCTGATGAGTTTCAACAGTTATTGACTGAAACCAAAAAGCAGTTTTTAGCAAATGGTCAACAGACATTAGCTGATTTAACTGAAATATTTACCCAATGGCAGCAAATTCGCCGTGAATTGCTGGTACTCGATCAAAGTATCTTTGGTCGCAGTGTGGATGATATTGAAGATCAGCTTGATTTAATGTCGTTGGCAGACTTTGTTTATAGTCAGTCACCCGAGATTTGGCAGGAATACCCGCGTTATTTGAAAGCACTGCTATTGCGTTTAGACCGATTGCCAAATAATCTACAACGTGATCTTGCTGCAATTGATGATGTCGATCCATGGATGGACAAAGTATTTAAATTTAAAAAAGATCCTAAAATCAAAGAATTGTATTTGATGTTGGAAGAACTCAGAATTTCCTTGTTTTCTCAACCGATGAAGACAAAGCTGCCTATTTCACCAACTAGATTACAAAAACTATGGGATCGATTAGCAATCGGTTAAACTGAGAAATATGAAAGTTAGAAGCATTCTTTACAGGAGTTTTACATGGGCATCCGTATAACAGGTACTGGGTTATTTCACCCAACCGAATCTATTTCCAATGAAGAGTTGGTTGAAAGTTTAAATGCTTATGTAGAACAATATAACCAAGACAACGCAGCTCAAATCGAAGCGGGCGAAATCGAGGCTTTACGTGGTTCAAGCCCTGAATTTATTGAAAAAGCATCAGGGATTAAACGTCGCTATGTAGTCGAAAAATCAGGTATTTTAGATCCAACACGCTTGCGTCCGCGTTTGCAGGAACGTAGCAATGATGAGCTTTCACTTCAAGCGGAGTGGGGCGTGATTGCTGCAAAACAGGCGATGGAAAATGCAGGCGTAACCGCTGAAGACATCGATGTGGTGATTTTAGCATGTTCAAACATGCAACGTGCTTATCCTGCGGTTGCGATTGAAATTCAGTCTGCACTTGGGATTCAGGGTTATGCTTATGATATGAATGTGGCATGTTCTGCTGCAACATTCGGTTTGAAGCAAGCGTATGACGCAGTGAAATGTGGCGCTCGCCGTGTGTTATTGCTGAATGTTGAAATCACGTCTGGTCATTTGGATTATCGTACCCGTGATGCCCACTTTATTTTTGGTGATGTTGCAACAGCATCAATTATTGAAGAAACTGAAACAAAATCAGGTTTTGAAATTTTAGATATTCATTTGTTTACTCAATTCTCAAATAATATCCGTAATAACTTTGGTTTCTTAAATCGCAGTGAAGATGCGGTTGTAGATGACAAACTGTTCCGTCAAGACGGTCGTAAAGTATTTAAAGAAGTTTGTCCGCTTGTTGCAAAAATCATTTCTGCACAATTAGAGAAACTTGAATTAACGCCTGAGCAAATCAAGCGTTTCTGGTTGCATCAAGCCAATGCCAACATGAATGAACTGATTTTAAAATTGGTTGTTGGTAAAGATGCTGATCTTGAGCGTGCACCGATCATCTTGGATGAGTTTGCCAATACTTCATCTGCGGGTGTTATTATTGCGATGCATCGTACTGGTGAACAGGTAGATAATGGCGAATTCGCTGTGATTTCTTCTTTCGGTGCTGGCTATTCAGTTGGCTCGATTGTGGTACAAAAGCATATTGCTTAAGCCTTTGGGCTAGAGCATAAAAAACACCACGATTGTGGTGTTTTTTATTGCCTTATGAAACCTTAAGCTTCAATCGCTTGAACTGCAATTTTCTTGGCAGGATCTGCTTTACGACGTACAGCTGGTACTGGTTCACCATGATATTGACGATCAGCAAAGTAGCTTGAACGAACCATTGGCGCAGACCAGATATTTCTGAAACCGAGTTTACGGCCATGTTCAGCATAACGCTCGAATTCTTCTGGTGTAACAAAACGGTCGATTGGTGCATGTTGTTTAGACGGTTGTAGATACTGACCAATGGTCACGTAATCCACATCGTGTGCACGAAGATCATCCAGTAATGAAATTACTTCTTCTTCGGTTTCACCAATACCTACCATCAAACCACATTTGGTTGGCACATCAGGGCAGTATTCTTTAAACATTTTTAACAGGTTTAAAGAGTGCTGGTAGTCAGAACCTGGACGCATCGCTTTATAAAGACGAGGTACAGTTTCAATATTGTGGTTGAATACATCTGGCGGACATTCAGTCATGATGCGTAAGGCGATATCCATACGACCACGGAAGTCTGGTACCAGAATTTCCAATAAGGTTTTTGGACTTAATGCACGCGCTTCTTTGATACAGTCAACAAAATGTTGAGCACCGCCATCAAGAAGGTCATCACGGTCAACCGAGGTAATCACGGCATATTTTAAGCCCAGATTAGAAATGGTTTCAGCCATGTGACGAGGTTCATCAGGGTCCAATGCATTTGGACGACCGTGTGCAACATCACAGAATGGACAGCGACGGGTACAGATATCGCCCATGATCATGAAGGTTGCTGTACCACCACCGAAGCATTCAGGCAGGTTAGGGCAAGCAGCTTCTTCACATACGGTATGCAGTTTTTGTGAACGCAAGGTTGTTTTGATACGCTGAACTTCTTCTGGAGCGGTCATCTTGACTCGAATCCAGTCAGGTTTGCGAGGTACTTCAACCGTAGGGATAACTTTTACAGGAATTCTTGCGACTTTTTCCGCGCCACGAAGTTTTATACCCTGTTCAGGTTTACGGTGTTCAGACATATACTTCCTACAGCCTTTGATTTGAGATATGTGAATATTATAGTCAAATTTACCGCATTAAAGCAGGAAAAGTGGTATTCATTTTGAAAATGTAAATATATAAAAATATATAGTTGTGAAATACATCATCTCGCTGCATATTGGTTATCATATAGAGAGCAAAAACGGTTAAGAGACAAAGGAGCTTTGAATGCCACGTAAGAAAGAGGTCGTTGGTGGGAATATTGTTAAATATGATGCAGTAATTCTCGGTTCTGGCCCAGCTGGCGAAGGCGCGGCAATGAAGCTTGCAAAAGCAGGTAAAAAAGTTGCAATCGTTGATGTTCGTGATCAACTCGGCGGTAACTGCGCACATGTAGGAACAATTCCAAGTAAAGCTTTGCGTCAAACAGTTTCAAGTATCATTCGTTATCAACGTGATCCAATGTTTCAAAAAGTCGGTGAGTGGAAACAATTCACCATGAAACAGGTATTACGTAATGCGCATAAAGTGATTCAACAGCAAGTTGACACGCATACACGTTTCTATGATCGCAATAAAATCGAAGTCTTTCATGGACGTGCTTATATTCAAGACAAGAATACGGTTCTGATTTTTGGTCAGGATGGCATCAAAGACACCATTATTTGCAAGCAGATTGTGATTGCAACGGGTAGTCGTCCATATCAACCAAAAGGTTTAGACTTCAATCACCCGCGTGTATTTGATTCAGACAAGATTCTTGATCTCGATTATGCCATTCAGAAAATCATCATTTATGGTGCAGGCGTGATCGGTTGTGAATATGCATCGATTTTCATTGGATTAGATCATAAGGTTGACTTGATCAATACGCAGCAAAAGCTTTTAAGCTATCTGGATGATGAAATTGCCGATGCATTATCATACCACTTGCGCGAACAAGGTGTGTTGATCCGTCACAATGAGCAGATTGACCGCTTAGAGACTTTTGATGATCACGTGGTTTTACATTTGCTCAGTGGCAAGAAGATCAAGGCAGATGCAATCTTGTGGTGTAATGGCCGTTCAGGCAATACCGATGGTTTAGGCCTTGAAAATGTGGGCTTAGTGCCAAATGGTCGTGGTCAGTTGATGGTGAATGATCAATATCAGACTGAAGCAGAAAATATTTTTGCCGCAGGTGATGTGATTGGCTGGCCGTCATTGGCATCAGCGGCGTATGACCAAGGTCGTTGCGCAGGTGCGAACATGGTGGGCGAGAAAAATGTGAAGCCAATCCGTGACGTTCCAACGGGTATTTATACTATTCCAGAAATTTCATCGATCGGTAAGACTGAGCAAGAATTAACAGAAGAGAAAGTGCCATACGAAGTGGGACAAGCCTCTTTCCGTCATCTGGCGCGTGCGCAGATTACAGGCGATACAGTTGGTGAATTAAAGATTCTATTCCACCGTGATACTTTAGAGGTATTGGGCATTCACTGCTTTGGTAACAATGCCGCAGAGATTATCCACATTGGACAAGTCGTAATGCATAGTCCAAACAATACTTTGAAGTACTTTGTTGAGACCACATTCAACTATCCAACTATGGCTGAAGCCTATCGTGTTGCGGCGTTGAATGGTATGAATCGTTTGTTCTAAGCCAGTCAGACATTGTATGATCCAAATGCCAATCACTTTGATTGGCATTTTTCTATCTTGTGTTAAATAAAAGGGAAATATGAAAAATCAAAAAAATAATCTAATCATTATTGCCATCGTCTTATTGGTCGCGGCTTATTTCGGTCTGGATCTTAAGCAAAAACAAAATACTGGTGCTGGCGTTCAGAATTCCAATACGGGAAATACGGTTTCTGTCGATGATCAACAGAAGATCATGCAAGCTTATCAGCAGCAACGCAGTAATGTTCAAGTACAGGCTCAAGGAACGGTGAAAGCCATTTTGCCTGATGACAATGAAGGCTCAAGACACCAAAAAATGATTCTTAAATTGGATAACGGTTTAACCGTTCTGATTGCCCATAATATCGATTTGGCACCAAGAATTGACGGGCTGAAAAAGGGTGATATCGTTGAGTTTTATGGTGAATATGAATATAGCCAGAAAGGTGGTGTCATTCACTGGACGCATCATGATCCACGCGGAAAACACATTGATGGATGGCTAAAATATCAAGGAAAAATGTATCAATAGCATTTTTCCTTGATCGGTTACTTGCAAGATAGGCGCTAAATTAGCTTGTAAGCGCCAATTTTTGACGAATTTTCCATTTAGGTAGGACTTTAGCTAAATAAGCGTCCATGCACCATACAGGGCCAATCAGAAGGAATTGTAAGTCTTTAAAGAAAGAAGGTTTCTTACCTTCAACTTTATGGCCATAAAATTGACCGATCCATGCGATCACAAATATCCCAATATAGAATCCTACACCGACTGGCAAGATCACAATCAGCCATGCCATTACTGCCAATAAGGCTGCCATCGCAATCGCCAGCATAATATCCAGACGCGCATAAAAAACTAAAGTTAAAACCAGCAATAACGCGGTGAGTAAGGTGCTAAAGTGCGCAAGGATTCCAATAATCGAAAATAAGATTGCAGGTACACAGACCCAGTGAATTTTCTTGTTGGTCTGGTTTTGGTGGCTATCACTATATTCATCAAACCATTCGTCTATCGATTTCACAATGCGCTCCTCGCTGTATTCATTTTTATTGCTTCAATATAACCAACAAGCGAAGAGGGCGTAAAGTCCTAAAAAAGAGAATCGATAAAAAATAAAAAAAGCCGCATGAGGCGGCTTTTTTTGAATGCTGTGGTTTAACGCTTAAGAGTTAGGGCCATCAACACGTTCGATGCTTACATTACCAGTACCAGCGCTAGACATACCCAATTGCTTTGCAGCACCGTAAGATAAGTCTAATACTCGGTTACCATGGAATGGGCCACGGTCGTTTACTTTCACAACAACACTTTTACCATTGTCTTTGTTTGTTACGCGGATGTAACAGTTCAAAGGAAGGCTACGGTGTGCAGCAGTCATGGCATTCATATCGAATGTTTCACCACTTGCTGTTTTACGACCATGGAATTGACGGCCGTACCATGAAGCAACGCCACTTTGGCTGAATTTACGAACGGTGTTCGAAGCAACAGTATTCAGTTTTTCAATCACTGAAGGCTCTTCTTCAGGGATATCGATCTTTGCAGCAATCGTCTGGCGACGTACTTTGTCACCTGAACTCTCAGTGATTGAAAGACTATTAACGTTAGAGAAACGAGAATTAAAATTTTGAGAATCTTTGCTTAGAACGCGGGCAGCCAAATTAGAACCATCCACATCATTTGATAATGATGAAGACTGTACCATTTCAGCATGTAACGGGCTTAAACTTAAGCCTGCCGTCAGCGCTAGAATATATTTTAGCGAAAACTGCATTGTATAAACTCCTAGAGAACATGCTTTTCTATTTCAGTAAAAACTGCCTGAAATATAGTGCACATGTCTAATTATTCACTTTTGCAATTACTTTTAACTTGCGGCGATAATATTCATCGCTTACGAAGTGTGTCTAGTCTTTAACGATAAATAGTTACAAAAAGGGCAAAAACTTACAGTTTCTGGTTAAATAATAATCGATATTGTAACAAAAAATGAATTTTGCTGATTCTGTGTTCGTTTTTTATTAAAAAATTATTGACTTTTCATAATCTTGTAAAAAAGCTAGCCTATCGGCTAGCCACTTCTGTACCCAATAACCATACTGCTGTCGCATACATACGGCTCTTATTGTAGGTGGTAATCACCTGAAAATTTGGATAGGTAATATAGTAGATCGGACCAAATTGATCTTGTAATTGAATGACATTCACTAGATCAAGATCATCAATTTTTACCAAAGGGTTAACAGGTGTAATTCCTAGTCTTTTCAGCTCGCCATAAGGTGTTGGCTGGGTTAGATCCTTAGCAATAACGCTATCAGGGTTGTTGCCTGAGTAACGTGCAGGGAAGCCAATTGGACGATCACGCTCCCAGCCATACTGAGCTAAATAGTTTGCTATTGAACCAATCGCATCAGCAGCAGAATTTCTGAGATCAATATGTCCGTTACCATCGTAGTCCACACCAAGTTTCTGGATGTTACTTGGCATAAATTGTGGATAACCAATCGCACCTGCATAAGAGCCAACGATACTGTTGGTTGGATAACCTTCTTTATACGTCCACGAAATCAGGGCAGCAAGTTCATCACTAAAATAGTCTGCACGACGTGGATAGCCGAAAGCGAGCGTGGCTAGGGCATCACGTGTGATGAAAGAGCCCTTATTTGCGCCGTAGCCAGTTTCTACGCCCAGAATGCCTAAAATGACTGCTTTAGGGACGCCATACTGCTGTTCTGCGCGATTGAGGACATCTTCATACTCATTTTTAAAGCGAACACCACGTTGAATGGTGCCTTCAACCAGAAACATTGAGCGATATTGATACCAGGGTTTGCTTTCACCTGGGCGTGTCATGATATTTAAAATATTAGGTAAATTACGTGCGCCGCTCATAGCAGCGTCAATTTGTTCGCTGCTTAAGCCGTAAGTTGTCATTGCTTTTTGTTTAAAAGCAAAGTAATTCGGGTGATTATAAAATTCATTTGCTTGTGCCCAATTACTGCTCAAGAATAAACCAGCGCTTAAAGTTAAAAATTTAAAAGTTTTATTCAAAGTAGGAAGAAACATAAGTTTATAAAATTCCTCATTATCGATGTGTATGAATAGACATAACCAGTCCAAAAGTTGACATAAGGGTAATAATTGCAGTTCCGCCATAACTCATGAACGGCAAAGGCACACCTACTACAGGTAAAATACCACTGACCATGCCTGCGTTTACAAATACATAAACAAAAAATGACAAACCAAAGGCGCCAGCCACTAAACGACCATAGTTATGGAAGCTTTGTAGGCCAATCTGGAAAGTCCTGAAAATAATTGCACAATAAAGAAGAATCAGCAGGGTAACACCGATCAGACCAAACTCTTCTGAATAAGCTGCAATAATAAAGTCTGTATGGCCTTCAGGTAAAAAGTGTAAATGTGACTGAGTACCTTCGAGAAAGCCTTTACCCGAAAAACCACCTGAACCAATCGCCGTTTTGGACTGGATAATGTTCCAGCCTGTACCCAAGGCATCCGCTTCCGGATTAAAAAGTGTTAATACCCGTTGACGTTGATAGTCATGTAATAAAAATTCCCATGCAATCGGAATAATGATACCAGCAGCACCTGCCGCCGCCGCAATCAACTTCCACGATAAGCCGCTGAGGAAAAGTACAAAAATACCGCTGGCGAGTACCAGTAAAGAAGTGCCTAAGTCGGGTTGTTCTGCAATGAGGAGAAAAGGCACCACAATCAGCATCAAAGACAGAATGACCTGAGAGAAGCTAGGAGGAAGGGCTTTGCGAGACAAGAACCATGCAACCATCATCGGCATGCCAATCTTCATAAACTCACTTGGCTGCACACTCCCGAAGCCAGGAATATCAATCCAGCGTTGAGCCCCCATACGTACTTCACCAAAGACCATCACTGCAATCAGGCACAACACACCGAACACATAAAAGTAAGGTGAAAATGCCTGATAGACTTTTGGTGGAATCTGGGCCAAACCAAACATCACCGCAAAGCCGATTCCGAAACTCATCGCCTGTTTGGTAACCAGTCCTACATCTTGTGCAGATGCGCTATATAAAACAGTCAGGCCGAGTATGGCATTGAGGATTAAAAACAGACAAAGCCAAGGATCAAGGTGAAGTTGTTGCCAACGGGAAAGTTGATTGGCTGTGCTCAAGCCATCACGTGGTGCTTGACGCAAAAATTTGTATTGTGAGCTTGGAGACATGCGATTCTAAATCAAGTAAATCAACGCTTCGCGCATGCTAACATAATCGCCGATTTAGACAATGCAAATTTAGAAATTGTGACATTTATAAGCGGTTAATTTTGCATAAAATCGGCATAAAAAAAGCGACGATTTTACAATCGCCGCTTTCTGCTGAATTTCAGCTTATTTTTGAACCAGTAACTGATCGAAATGCTTGGTAAACACTTCGAGTTCAACTTGGCTTAAGCTAGGAATCAATTTCTTAATCACGATATGAACTGCGGTTTCAACACCACTTGTTGCAACGCTGGCAACGCCACGTTTTACCATACCAAGACCAAGTGTCTTGTTATATTCAGTCATAAAGTGGTGGATCAGCGCATCGGCAAATGTTTTAAACTGTTTTGTTAAAGCATCGCGTTGCTCTTTGCCATTTCCAGCAGCCACTTCAGCAAAGCTTTTTTTCATGTCTGCAACAAGGCTATCTGGTAATGCTGTACCGATACGTTGTTTACCGTCATTATCAATGAATAGGCTCTTTTCCATAAAGGCTAAAGATTCAAGCACCTGTTCATTTGAAGCTTTGCCTAGAAGCTGTTTCATGAGGGTTTCAACAATGCCGCGAATTTTAATCGCAAGACCTTCGGTAGTATCTCGTTTGTCACTTGGTGGAAACTGCTGAACCAGGTGAACCAACATGGTGTCAATTAACTCATCAGTAAGCTGTAGAGAAATTTTGTCACGTAAAGGGTATTGAGGCTCTTTACTGTCACGATTGGCTTGTGCAAGTTGAATATCCTGACTCAAACTTGCTGACGGAAGAATACCGAAATAACTGGTCATTGAAGAACGTCCTCTATATATCAAATTTATTCGTTTTATTGTCGTGCCAAGCGAATTGGCTCGGGCATCCATGACAAATCTGATACTCGACATGGGTTAATATCCAAGCCCCCGCGGCGAGTATAAGTTGCATAGACCATCAGTTTTTCTGGCTTCAAAAGTTGCCAAATGTCGGCAAATATTTGCTCAACACATTGTTCATGGAAGCCATTATGCTGACGGTACGAGATAATATAAGCTAAAACGCTGCGATAACAAGGCTTTTTACCTTGCAAACGAATAAAAACCGTCCCCCAATCTGGTTGACCTGTAACAGGACAATTACTTCTTAAAAGATGAGAGTAAAGCTCAATTTCTACATTTTCTTCAGCAGACGTATCTAATTGCAACAACGTCGAATCAGGATGCTCGGAAAGACGTTCTGGAATCAAATCATCAATGCAAATGCCTTGAGGTTTTGAAATCTCTAAATCATCGACTTGAAACAGGTGGAGTTCAACTTTTGCACCTGCCGCTTTTGACAAATCCTGTTCAACTGTTGCAATAAAGGCTTCTTTCGACTCAAATTGAGTGAAGTTCATGCTGTTGAAATAAAGCTTAAGTGACTTCGATTCAATTAAGTTGGGTGAGCTTGCTGGCAGCGTTAAACGACCAATTGCCACCTGAGGTAAACCCAGCTGATTCAACCATGAAATTTCAAAAACATGCCACCAGTCTTTGCCTTGAGTAATGCCTTCAATATGCGCATATTGTTGACGAGACTCAGCACGGGCAATTGGAAATAAAACTTCTGGCTGATATTGAGTCGGGTATTGGGTGTCTTTACCCAATAAAGAAAGTTCAACACTCATTCACGCATTCCTGAACCACGAGCTAATAAATGATATGCAATTGCATAGAGGACAACACAACAGAGGGTCACAACACCTAAAGAGAAGGCAACATTGACGTCACTGTGCCCTAAAATGCCGTAACGGAAGGCATTGACCATATATACAATTGGATTAACTAAAGAGACGTTTTGCCAAAAAGGGCTTAATGCACTGATGGCATAGAATACACCACCTAAATAGGTGAGCGGGGTCAATACGAAAGTCGGGATAATCGAAATATCATCGAAAGACTTTGCATATACGGCATTAATAAAGCCGCCCAGAGAAAACAATAATGACGTAATAATGACGGTATATATCGTCACAAATAAATTATAAATTTCTAAATGAGTAAAGAATAGGCTCATGATGGTCACAATCAAGCCAACCAGAACACCACGGCTGACCCCACCAATCACATAACCCCACAGGATTAAATGTAATGGCACAGGACTCATAATCAGTTCTTCAATGCTTTTCTGGAATTTGGCACTAAAGAAACTCGAAGAAACGTTGGCATAACTATTGGTAATGACAGCCATCATGATCAAACCGGGCACGATGAATTGCATATAGCTAAAGCCACCCATTTCACCAATACGTGAACCGACCAGATTCCCGAAGATCACAAAGTACAAACTCATCGTGATCGCAGGTGGAAGCAAGGTTTGTGGCCAGATTCGCATAAAGCGACGAATTTCTTTAACAACTAAAGTCCAAAGCGCAGTTTTTAATTGACTGAAGTTCATTCATTCGCTCCTGCAAGATTCTTCTCGACCATTTTCACGAATAACTCTTCCAGACGATTCGATTTATTCCGCATACTGTTCACTTGAATGTTTTGTGACTGCAATATAAGGAACAGGTCATTCATACTATGGGCTTTGTCCATAGTCACTTCTAGTGTCACTGGATCAATCAGATTAAATTTGAAACCAATGATATTGAGATCAAAACCACTAATCGGTTCAGCCAAATCACAAATGAATGATTCTTCATTCAGCTGGTTGAGGAAGCCTTTCATGGTGGTGTCTTCTTTAATCACGCCACGATCGATAATCGCAATGCGACGACACAGCATTTCGGCTTCTTCTAAATAGTGCGTGGTCAGAATGATTGACGTACCATTCTCATTCATTTCGGTGAGAAAGTCCCACATCGAACGACGAAGTTCAATATCAACACCAGCGGTTGGCTCATCCAGAATCAGTAGCTTTGGCTCATGCATCATGGCACGTGCAATCATCAAACGGCGTTTCATACCGCCTGAAAGCATACGTGATTGAATATTACGTTTTTCCCATAAACCCAACTTTTCTAGATAATGTTCGGCACGTTGTTCTGCCAATTTTTTAGGAATGCCGTAATAACCAGCTTGGGTCACTAAAATATCGAAAGTTTTTTCGAATTGACCAAAGTTAAATTCTTGAGGAACAACACCAAGACATTGTTTTGCTTGAGAAGGATGGGTATCTAAGTTATGTCCAAAAATCTCAACTGAACCAGATGTTTTTTTGGCTAAAGAGCTAATGATACTGATCGTCGTCGATTTTCCTGCACCATTAGGGCCTAATAATGCATAAAACTCACCTTCAGGGACGGTTAAATTAATACCTTTTAACGCCTGAAAACCATTACGATAAGTTTTGGACAAATCGCTCAACACCAAAGCATCAGTCATAAACGTCTCACGTTGTTAAATAGAACGGGTATTTTGAGCGATATGAATAAATAAACCAAGTAGAAAAATAGGTTTATGGCGTGTTAAAAACAGAACGATTATAGAAATATGAGAATTTGAGTAAAAAAAAGAAGCAATGGTGCGCTCAGCGGGACTCGAACCCACGCCACAGGCTTCGGAGACCTGTACTCTATCCAGTTGAGCTATGAGCGCATGCGTGCCACATCATAGGCAAAAAACACAGGCAGGTAAATATATACCTTTGAATAAAGCGATTTCTTGTTTATTAAAACATCAATTTTATTCTCGACTTAGTCAAATTCTGGAATAAAACTATAAATGCTGTACTGAATAATTGATTAATTTTAAAGTTTGATTCAATTGACTTGGTGGAATCCGCGATTCTTGTAATGAAGTAATCCATTGCATCTGGCAGGCTTTCAGTTGCTGTAAAGAATGAATCGACTGAATTTTCTGGATTAACGGGCGAGCCATCAGACCACAATAGCTGGTCAATGTTTGAATCATGACTTGCTGGATTTCAACAAAAGGAAGTTTTTCCAGTTCAACTGTTTCTTCAACCTCTAATGTGGGTTGAATTATGTCTTGTTCTTGAACTCGTAACGATTGAATGGGTGCCGCTTCTTCAAGAATTTCTGTCGTTAAAACTGTTTTTGTTGCTTCCTTATTTATTGGTGGAGATGTGTGTTGTGCCAATAGCCCCATCTCAATCAGTTGTTGCACCAGTTCCGTGGGTGCAATGCGATCCTTATAATCTTGATCCAGTTCTTTAAAATCTTCGTGATCAATTAAAAGCAATAAACGACGTTGACGGGCAGTTAAAGGTATATGACGTTCCTGTAACGCACTTTGCCCAAGTTCGGTTTTAAAAAAATGTGACATCTCTTAATTCCCCCCTAATCAAGATAAGACGGGGATTAAGATAGAGTTGAAAAATGACAGTAATATTAACAATTTATTAAATATCACTGCCTTTTTTGATAAAGAGGGAAAGTTACGAAAAGACTTTCCCTTTAAGCTTATTTAACTAATTTTGCTTCTAAAGCTTTGCGCAAATAAGGATCTAGATCATCCTGACGCATTAGCCATTGAATATAGTCAGCAGGAAGATCCTGAATGGCAGTGCCTTTATGTTTGCCAAAAGTGATACTTTTTGGAATACGGGCTTCTTCTGAGGCAATATAGAGTTGTTCAATATCTTGAATGTTGAGTTGATGGACGATGTGCATCAAGATATTGGCAGTTAAGATAATGTCAGCGTCTGCACGATGCGCACCTTTAAGCATTTCGCGTGCTTTATCACTGCCTTTAGAAATGAGATAGATGAGGGCAGAGATATTATGTGCTTCAGCATTTTCCCAGACATGGCGTGCCAGTGCCAAAGTACAAATGGGCTTTAATTGAGATACATCGACCCCGCAACGTGCAATAGCAGCAATATCGTAGTCAACGTTATGACCAATAATATAGGTGGTTTGAGCAGGAAGCTGAAACTCATTATAAAAAGGTTGTCCCACCAGATCAGATTCTAAAATATGGTGTACTGCCATGGCCGCATAAGAAATCGGTTGTCCAACCTGATAAAGTTGGTCAAAGATCTGCTTTTTATCCAGACTGAGTTTTCCATTTTCGATTTCAATTGGAGCGTAGGCGATTTCAATTGGCAAACCATTCAAAGTATGCGTTTCTGTATCTAGGATGATGGCTTGCATGAAAGTCGACCTGATCTGAGTTGAGAATGCCAATATCTTACAAGAAATTTATTTGAAACAGGATTGAATCAGTCAAGGTCACTTTATTTTTTTTAAACATAAAATTGAGTTTGGATAAATTAACATCGAAAATTGAAAAAATACTTGAACAATTTGATATTAAGCGCATTCTTATGGAAGTAATTGCCTTAGTAAAAGATGTGCTAGGGATTAAAATGAAAAAGATAAAAAAACAGGGAAACATGACATGAATATGAAATTGTTAACGGTTGCGCTCATCAGTTCAAGCGTGTTGCTTAGCGCGTGTAATGACGATGATAACGATATTTCGTTTGTACCTAAGCCAGACATTCCAGAAAATAATATTAAGAATCCAGTTGTGGGGATTCCAGTAGCATATACCAAAACAGATTTTAGCGCGGTGGCTACGGAAAGCTCGGTACTGACTTATAAAATGTTGGGACAGAATGGTAAGGAAACGATGGCAACCAGCCTGTTGTTTGTACCAGGCGGGCCAACACCTCAAGGAGGATGGAAAATTGTTGCATGGGCACATGGTACAACAGGGGTAGCAGATCAATGTGCGCCGAGTCGTAATGCAACAAACCCTTACATTCAAAATATGATTACGCAGTTACTTGCAGCAGGTTATGTGGTGGTCGCGCCTGATTATGAAGGCTTGGGAGAACCGAGTGGCCGAGAATTGCATCCATTCTTGAATGTTAAGAGTGAGGCATTCTCTATTACCGATGCGGTGGTTGCTGCACGATATTATTTAGCTGGACAAGGTAAAGTTGTATCTCGTCAATGGATGACAGTAGGGCATTCACAAGGTGGGCAAGCAGCATTGGGCGCAGCGCAATATCAAAGTCGTGCCAAGCTAGATTATAAAGGAACAATTGCTGTTGCTCCTGCATCTAATTTGGCAGCCATTTTGGTCAATGGTAATACATCTGTTGAAAATGCACCAATTGAACAACAGATAGGGATGTATGCACAGCTAGATACTTTTACTGCATTGATCACGGCAGGATTAAGAAATCTTAACCCAAGTTTTAGTTATTCTAATGTTTTTAAAACGCCAACGGATACCATAGCGAGTCAAGCTGAATCAGATTGTTATGATGCGCTTGAGAATAAATTTACTGACAAAATGAAAGATTATGCGAGTAAAAACAATAATAGTTTAGCGAATTATCCTCGCACACAAGCCAATTTTATGACGGTTCCATTGGTAAAAACATTCCTGGAAAAGGATTCACAACCCGCTCAAGTGAAGTTGAATCAGCCTGTCACGATTTATCAAGGTGCACAAGACACGACCGTTCCTAAAGCGGCAACGGATGCACTTGTAGCGCTGGCTCAGAATAAAGGGTCAAACATCCAGTATATTACGAATGCACAGTGGGATCATGGTACAGCTTATGTCTTGAATATCGGCAACATTGTCGGGGATGTAAAAGCGGCGATGCCTGCGAATAATTAAGTCCGAATCTGAATAAGCCCAATTTACCTATTTAGGCCATTGGGCTTTTGATTCCTCTATTGACTCATAAAAATGTATAAAAAATAACTTATTGCTTTTGATAGATTCAATCACCTGTAAAAATGAATAAAATTTACGAATAATTAAATAAATATCAATCTGTGAAACCCTAAACTTCGTGCTACAATACGCACCAATCTTTAGCACGGCTTAAAAGCCCTAATTTATAGGACCCTCCGCTAATGTTTGCCAATATTTCTATTGCTGAATTTGATCCAGAATTAGCTCAAGCGATTGCTTCTGAAGGTGTACGCCAAGAAGCACATATTGAGTTAATTGCATCTGAAAACTATTGTTCACCAGCTGTGATGGAAGCACAGGGATCAAAACTTACTAACAAATATGCAGAAGGCTATCCTGGCAAACGCTACTACGGCGGTTGTGAATATGTTGACGTGATCGAGCAACTTGCAATTGATCGCGCAAAAGAATTATTCGGCGCTGATTACGCAAACGTTCAACCACACGCAGGTTCTCAAGCGAACTCAGCTGTTTACCTAGCGCTTCTTAACCCAGGCGATACCGTATTGGGTATGAGCTTGGCGCACGGTGGTCACTTGACGCACGGTGCAAAAGTAAGCTTCTCTGGTAAAACATACAATGCGATCCAGTACGGTTTGAACCCAGAAACGGGTGAAATCGATTATGAAGAAGTTGAACGTTTAGCTTTAGAACATAAGCCACGCATGATCGTTGCTGGTTTCTCTGCGTATAGCCAAGTTGTTGACTGGCAGCGTTTCCGTGACATTGCAGACAAAGTAGGTGCATACCTTTTTGTTGATATGGCTCACGTTGCAGGTCTTGTTGCTGCTGGCGTATATCCAAACCCAGTACAAATTGCAGACGTAACAACCACAACGACGCATAAAACACTTCGTGGTCCACGTTCTGGTTTGATCCTTGCTAAAGCAAACGAAGAAATCGAGAAAAAACTTCAATCAGCTGTATTCCCTGGCAACCAGGGTGGTCCGTTGATGCATGCGATTGCGGCAAAAGCAATCTGCTTCAAAGAAGCAATGTCTGATGAATTCAAAACTTACCAACAACAAGTTGTGAAGAATGCTCAAGCAATGGCTGAGGTATTAATCGCACGTGGTTATGATGTTGTGTCTGGTGGTACAGAAAACCATTTATTCTTATTGTCTTTAATCAAACAAGACGTAACGGGTAAAGATGCTGATGCATGGTTAGGTGCTGCACATATCACTGTAAACAAAAACGCGGTTCCAAATGATCCACGTTCTCCGTTTGTGACTTCTGGTATCCGTATCGGTACGCCAGCAGTGACTACACGTGGTTTTGGTGAAGCTGAAGTTCGTGAGCTTGCTGGCTGGATCGCTGACGTGATCGATAGCAAAGGTGATGAGAAAGTTATCGCTGATGTGAAAGCAAAAGTTGAATCAGTTTGTGCAAAATTCCCAGTATATGCAAACTAATTTGTATAGCTAAAAAAAGCGCCGTCAGGCGCTTTTTTTATCGCTGTCTTTTATACAATTTGCAGATGATTAAACTTTTGTAAAAGTTCAGCTTGAGTTTCAGGGTGCTGCGGATCGGGTTTGATACAGTCAATCGGACACACTGCCACACAGGTGGGTACTTCATAAAAACCGACACATTCGGTACAGCGGTGTGGGTCGATTTCATAGACTTTTGCACCTTCATCGATCGCTTGATTGGGACATTCAGGCAAACACATATCACAATTGATACATGCATTTGTAATCAGCAAAGCCATTTTAGTCAGCAGAATAGGCTAAAGCTGCTGAATGCAATTGCTCAGCAGCATCAGGTAAATTACGGATCAGCAGTGCATAAGCAATATCAATCTCTGGAGAGAGGGGAATTTCGACAATGTGGCCTGAGCCTTTGGCATTCTCAATCGGATTACCTTTAAGGTCTCGCATCTGTTCCAAGATAAAGCTGATATTACCTTTCGGTGTCATCAGTTCCAGTGAATCGCCAACCAGGAAGCGATTTTTGACTTCGATACGAATATAGTCGCCATTGCGCTCCATCACTTCACCACAAAATTGTTGATAGTCAAAGTGAGATGAACCATCCGTATAATTCTGATAATCGCGATGCACATGACGGCGTAAGAAGCCTTCGGTATAGCCTCTATTGGCCAGACCTTCCAGTTGGGACATTAAGCTGGTATCAAATGCTTTCCCAGCAAGTGCGTCATCTATGGCCTTACGGTAAATCTGTGCTGTGCGTGCACAATAAAAATAGGATTTAGTGCGACCTTCAATTTTCAGTGAAGCCACTCCAATTTTAGTAAGTCGATCAACATGCTGCACGGCACGTAAATCTTTTGAGTTCATAAAATAAGTACCATGTTGATCTTCTTCAGCCGCAAACATATCTTCATCGTTGCGTTGTACTAAAACAGTATGTGCTGATGAATGAGATGCTGAGGCTTGAGAACAACAGGTTTTTTCTGAATGGATCTGTTGAACAGGGATCACATCACCATTGGCATCTTCTTGTGCGACATGAATTTTGTAATCCCAGCGACAGGCATTGGTACAAGCCCCTTGATTGGCATCGCGTTTATTCATATAGCCAGACAATAGACAACGTCCGGAATAGGCCATGCACAGTGCGCCATGTACAAAAACTTCCAGCTCAATGTCTGGGACCTGTGTCTGAATTTCCTCGATTTCTTCGATCGACAATTCACGAGACAGAATAATGCGGCTTAGACCATAATCCTTCCAGAATTTAACCGTTGCCCAGTTAATGGCATTGGCTTGTACCGAGAGATGAATCTGCATCTCAGGGAAATGTTCGCGTACCATCATGATCAAGCCTGAATCAGACATAATCAATGCATCTGGTTGCATGGCAATAATCGGTTCGATATCTCGGATAAAATTTTTAAGCTTACTGTTATGAGGCTGGATATTGACCACCACATAAAACTTTTTGCCTAAGGCATGCGCCTCATCAATACCCATTTTTAAATTGTCGTGGTCAAACTCATTATTACGCACACGTAAGCTATAACGAGGTTGACCTGCGTAGACCGCATCTGCGCCATAAGCAAAGGCATAGCGCATGTTTTTGAGGGAACCAGCAGGAGAGAGTAATTCGGTATTCATCATGCAATAAAAGGCATATAAAAAAATAGGGAATTATTCTAAAAAGTTCGAAACAATGATTCAACCTAGCATTTTGCTCAGGATTTTATCGATAAGCGGGAAAGGTTGCGGGCATAAAAAAAGCACCCGAAGGTGCTTTTTCTAAGAAATTAGTGATGACGATGCTTTCTTTTTTTCTTGTATTTTTTTGACTGGTGATTGTCATAATAACGGTCTTGACCGACTTTACGGCCTAAAGCAGAACCACCTGCGGCACCTGCAGCAGCACCAATATAACCGCCTGTTGTACCACCGAGGTTTTTACCTACAGTATAACCACCCACACCACCTAAACCACCACCAATGGCAGCTTCAGTACGTGTACGTTTGCTACTTGCAGCCGCTGCACCACCAGCGCCACCAAGTGCAGAGCCAATCATTGCGCCGTTATTGCCACCGATTTCTTTACCAAGTGCAGTACCAACGACACTACCGAGTGCAGATGTTGCTGCAACACGAGTTGCGTTATCAGCATGAGCGACAGTAACAAGTGATGAAGTTGCAAAGATTGCACCACATAACCAAGCGTTTAATTTCATTTTTTGACTCCGTGTCCGCAATAAATCGGACGTCTTTCTAATGGCAGCAAATGTAACAAAGTTTGAGAATGAAAGTGTGGAGAAGCTGGCCTAAATTATTACTCTTTGGTGTCTGGATTGTAATCTTTTGTTTTATATTAGGTTTTTATAAAATATATAATGGTTTAAAAACAAATGGTTAGCCTTTTATTGTTAGGGGTAAGGCTTAAATATTTTTAAGCCTTTATTTCAAAATAAAACTTAGTCTTGTTGTTCATCTTTTACAGAATTGTCTTCTAACTTGAGTTGACGCGGGTTAAATTCTGTTTGGAGACGTAAATAATTTAGATCACGAATATTCTTTTGTGTGGCGACGACACCAAATAGACTTAACAGGAAGGACATAATATAAAAGCCTTTCTCACTCATTGTCAGTTCGGCGTTCCATAAACTAATCAATAAAAGCACGATACACACTGCCATTGAGGCCCAGCACAGTCCGTAGTAAATGGCAGTCACAGGAATTTCTTCAAGTTGATCTCGTACCGTTTTTTGCAGGGATGCTGCCGAGAAAAGACCATACAGTAAAATGACCAGATAATAGCCTTTTTCATGAAGTGGCATATTGGCATTCCACAATCCAATCATAAAGCCAACGGCACCTGCAATTAAGGCAACCCAACTTGCTGCAATAAAGGCCGAGGTGGGGCGATTAATAAAATTATTCATAGTTTATCCTGTTGTTTTATCATTCTATTTATCCTCCATTATTTATAGCTAAGCACTCGGCAGAGAACAAGCTGTAAAAACTAAAACTGAACAATTTGTGATGAAATGAGGGTGGAATAGTAAGTTCCACAGTTTCACTATGTCTTTTAAGCGGCAGAGTCTGTAAACTATGCGCAATTTTTTGATTTTACTCGTGCTTCGTAGGGGCACCATTGTCTTTTCATGCCTTATTTCTGTTGTTTTAGCCGATAACGCAATGCATGGCTGTAAGGTCAACAAACCCTATTTTGATCGCACTGAGTCTTTAGATTTTGAGATATTCCGCCCATGAAAGCATCACTCCGTTTAAGACTCGATCAACTTTGTGATCGTCACGAAGAGCTGACTGCATTACTCGCTGATGTAGAAGTAATTTCGGACAATAAACGTTTCCGTAAATTGTCCCGTGAACATAATGATTTAACTGAAATCACCGAAGTTTGGAGTAAGTATCGTCAAGCGGAAGAAGATATTGAAACTGCCGAAATGATGAAATCAGATCCTGATTTCAAAGATATGGCCGAAGAAGAAATCAAAGAAAATAAAGCGCTTCTGGTCGAGCTTGAAGATCAACTTAATGTGTTGATGATTCCTAAAGATCCAAACGATGCCAATGCGGCTTATCTTGAAGTGCGTGCGGGAACGGGCGGTGATGAGGCTGCGATCTTCTCGGGCGATTTATTCCGTATGTATAGTAAATACGCTGAAACCCAAGGCTGGCGTATTGAAGTGCTTTCTGAAAATGAAGGTGAGCATGGCGGTTATAAAGAGATCATTTGCCGTATCGATGGTGAAGGTGTGTATGGCCGTTTGAAGTTTGAAAGTGGCGCACACCGTGTACAACGTGTCCCTGCAACTGAATCGCAAGGACGTGTTCATACCTCGGCATGTACAGTTGCTATTCTTCCAGAAGTCGATGTAGATACCACAGTTGAAATCAATCCTGCTGATTTGCGTATTGATACTTATCGTGCGTCAGGTGCGGGTGGTCAGCATATTAACAAAACTGATTCTGCGGTCCGTATTACCCATATTCCGTCTGGGGTTGTGGTGGAATGTCAGGAAGAACGTTCACAGCATAAGAATAAAGCCAAAGCGATGGCGTTGTTGGTGTCACGTCTGGAAAATGCCAAACGTGCAGCAGCAGATGCAGCAACATCAGAAATGCGCCGTGATTTGGTCGGTTCAGGTGACCGTTCAGAGCGTATTCGTACTTATAACTATCCACAAGGTCGTATGACCGATCACCGTATTAACCTGACTTTATATAAGTTAGATGCAATTATGGAAGGTGATTTAACCGAATTACTGGATAGCTTGCATCGTGAATATCAGGCCGATCAGCTGGCAATGCTTGCACAGGAAAATGGCGGCTAATGAATATTGCTCAAGCGTTAGAGATTAAAGGTGAAATTGATAGCTATGAACGTCAGGAGGCGGCATGGCTACTTGAACATCTTCTCGGTATTAATGCGCTGGAACTCAAACTACGCCTTGAGCAAGAGTTAACAGACATGCAGGAACAAGCTTATCTGGATGGTCTGGCTCGTATTGAGCAGGGTGAGCCATTGGCCTATGTCACGGGTTCACAGCCATTTTGGACCTTAGACCTAAAAGTTACCCATGACACTTTGGTACCACGTCCAGATACTGAAATTCTTGTGGAAACAGTGTTGAAGCTGCCACTGGATCAGCAAGCCAAGATTGTTGATTTGGGTACGGGAACGGGTGCAATTGCTTTGGCACTTGCGAGTGAACGTCCGCAATGGCAAGTCATGGCGACTGATATTTATGAGCCAACTTTAGCGGTTGCTCAGGAAAATGCGGTTCGGCATGGTCTGATGCAGGTGAAATTTGCTTGTGGTGCTTGGTTTGAAGCACTGGATGAGCAGCAGTTTGATTTAATTGTGTCGAATCCACCGTATATTGATCCAGAAGACGTGCATATGCAGAAGCTCAAGTCTGAACCTGAGCGTGCCCTGATTGCGGATCGTCAGGGGATGGCAGATATCGAAATCATTATCCAGCAAGGTAAAAACTGGCTCAAACCAGAAGGCTGGATTGTACTTGAACATGGTTATGACCAAGGTGAAGCTGTTCGTCAGGTCTTCGAGCAGCAAGGTTTTGAGCAAATCCAGACCATTAAGGATTATGGCGGCAATGATCGGGTCAGTTTAGGTCAAAAGTCTGCTTAATCTTTAATATATTGCTGTACGGCTTTTGCTAAATTGTGATTGCCGTGTTTTTCAAGCCCATCAACCACGCATAAAGCATCTACTTTTTCCCGATTTTGACTCAATTTAAATTTGCCTGTGATCTCGGTGATCTGAATTTCAATGCCCACAATTCCTTGCAATTGCTGAGTAATGTATTCGGTAGGTGCATCTGACATTTTCCATGGAACAGGCTGTTTCGCTTCATGTGTTCGTGTCAGTTTTGCCAAAATGCCGCGTAATGCTTTTTCATCAGATAAGAAATTAATTTTGCCTTTAACATGCACCACCTGATAGTTCCATGTCGGTACATGTTGATGATGCTGTTGTTTGCTTGGATACCAATTCGGTGAAATATAACCTTGCTCACCTTGAAAGATAATCAGGACTTCTGTGCCATTTGGGATTTGCGTATGCAATGCATTATTTCTGGCAATGTGTGCAATCAGTGTCGCTGTTTGATTTTCTTCATCGAGTATCAGTTTAAAAGGCAGATGATGGGCATCCAAGCCTTCTGAACTGTGGCTGATAAGGGTCGCAAAAGGATAATCCTGAATCAGTTGATACAATTTTTGAGGGTTTTTCTCTTCAAAAATTTCAGGTAAGTACATGGCTTAATTCCTTTTACTCATCAAATAAGTTCAGTTTATTTTTCTTTAAGGGAGAGGTTTTACGATAACTGCCCGGGCTGACACCACTCCATTTTTTAAAGGCACGGTGAAAAGCACTTGGATCATGAAAGTTGAGGCCATCGCTAATACTTTGAATTGAATCATCCGTTTTGCTCAGCCTTTCAATTGCAATATCACAGCGAATGTCATTCTTCAGCTGCTGGTAGCTGACACCTTCCTGTTTTAAACGACGCTGGATAGTGGCTGTCGACATATTGAGCTGCTGCGCAATATCTTTCAGTTCGGCCCATTCCGAAGGTGGTTGTAGTAATAATTGCCGACGTATTTGTAGACTCAGCGAATTTTCATTCTTGAAACGTACAATCAGGTTGTAAGGCGTATGTTTAAGAAAATCATTGAGTGCCTGTTTGTCTTTTTTGATTTTATGTTTCAGATAATGTGCATCAAATTCGATGCTGTTTTGCTCAGCATGAAAGTGAATATTTTCACAAAAACGGACACGATAATCCTGTATTTCGACAGGCGGATGGCATCTAAACGTCATTTTATGAAAGTGAATGCGCTGATCGCTGAGCCAGCACATTAAGCTGTGAACCAGCATCAGAAAGGTCGAGTAAGTAAACATCCGCTTCGGCTGTTCACGATCATGCAGAATCAGATAAGCTTTCGCACCTTTCTGAACCAGTTCACCGCGAATATCATCTAGAACCAGCGCTAAAAACTTTAAAATTTCTTTAATTGCCTGTTCCAGCGTTTCGGTATTAAAGGCAAGCTTTGCCAGTAATTGATAGCTACCACGGCGCATGGGATGGGTATCCATACCGAGAAACTCATCATTCATACTCTCCGCCAGCTCTACCCATAATTGGGCACACTGCGCGACAGGAACGCGAGCTTTGCTTGAGGTTAACAACTCAGCAGAAATGCCAGCCCGATTGGCAATACTGACAATATTTAAACCGCGACTTGCAGCAACGCTTAATGCTTCCCGAATTAAAGCATTTGAAATTGTATCCTTGGCCGCATTAAGATCGTGAGTGTGGTTTTTGGTCATATCAGCATGAAATACAGGAGAATAAATAGATCGACTGCTCAAAAGTCGCATTAACTTTGCTACTTTTTGAAATTGTATCGGAAAAAAGTTGCCTTTAGGCTTAGTTATAAAAATTTATATCTTTAATTTGATAGGAAACGTAAATGAAAATTCAGGGAAAACATTTTGTTATTACAGGCGGTGGCTCTGGTCTAGGTGCAGCAACAGCTGAATATTTGGTTGAAAAAGGTGCTTCAGTCACTTTGGTCGACATGAATGTTGAAGCAGGACAACAACAAGCACAAGCATTGGGAGCACAGGCAGAATTTGTAAAACTGGATGTGACCGATGAAGCAGCTGCGGAACAGTTTTTTAAGGATGTGCTGACCAAACATGGCAGTGTATATGGTCTGATCAATTGTGCGGGCATTGGCCCCTCGGCAAAAGTTGTGGGCAAAGAGGGCGTACATGATTTGGCAATGTTCTCGAAAACGTTACACATCAATGTTACAGGCACATTTAATATGTTGCGCTTTGCGGCGGATGCCATGAGCAAGAATACCGTTGCGGAAGGTGATGAAGATCGAGGTGTGATCGTCAATACAGCTTCGGTTGCAGCCTTTGATGGACAAATTGGGCAAGCAGCATATTCTGCATCGAAAGGAGCTGTTGTGGCGATGACTTTGCCGATTGCACGAGAACTTGCTCGTCATGCAATACGCGTGATGACCATTGCACCAGGTATTATGGAAACCCCGATGTTAAAAGGTTTACCGCAGAACGTACAGGATGCTTTAGGACAAATGGTCCCTTATCCTTCACGTTTGGGGCGCCCAGAAGAATTTGCTCGATTAGTGGCACATATCGCAGAAAACTCATATTTAAATGGTGAAGTGATTCGTCTGGATGGTGCGATTCGTATGGCACCAAAATAAGCTTTTAAAAAAATTGAATCAATCTACAGAACAGTTGCGAGCTTGGCGCTTGCAACTGTTTTTTTTATCTTCGTTCTCAAATTTTATATTGTGTGTTGACGGGTTTGATTCTAAGGTAAGAAACAGCTTCTTGATAAGAATAACGATACCGAAAGGATTTAGATATGAAATATAGACTGATGATTGCTGCATTATTTGGCCTGAGTCTAACGGGTTGTGTCGGTAATATGAATCCAACGGGTGGGAATTCATCGCCGAATTATCCCTATTATAAAACTCGCGAAGCGCGCCTCGTTAAAAAAATTCAGGTACCCGTAGGCACAACCTTGGTTTATGAGACCCAGTTTTTAAAGGAAGGCGAGCAAGATAAAATAATGTCTGAGGATAAACTCAAAGATATTCGTTTTCCTCAAGATCAACCGATGATGTGGGGTGGCGTGCCTGTGAGCATGATTTCGAAATTTTTTAATTCAGAAATGCATGGTTTTTCTGTGTATGCCGACTTTAAACAACTTGATGCAAAGCAGCGCAGTCGATTTGCTCAATTGTGGCAGAGTTGTGATGATGATCTAGGTATTACAGTCAAAGACACCACGGACTGGTCTTTTAATAAAGCCAATATCGCCGATGTAGAAAGCTGCAGTGTCAATTATCAGCGTTATTTTAAAGACAATCAGAGACAGCAGCAGTTCCTAGATACCTTGTATCGTGAAATGATGAAAGCTGAATAAACAAAACAGGCAATGCTGAAAATCATTGCCTGAGCTTTCGCTGATTATCTGGCTTTGACTTCATCACCGATCAAATAAAAGGTTCCACCCGCAATATAGTGCAAGCTTCGCAATTCTTTTACAGCGTCCTGAAAATGCCAGTGTCCATCTCGGAATACGCGAGAATCGGCCCATGCTGCAACCACAGATCCAATAAATAAATCGTGTGTTTGCTGGTTATGTGGCTCTGGAATCACTTTGCAAATCAACCATGCCAGACTGCCTGTGACCAGCGGGACTGGATAGGGATCCTGATAAAACAATTCCGTTTTGCAATCTGCCAGTTTGGTTGGCTGATCAAATTTACTAATCGTACCGAGTTGGTGCACCATATCAATTTGCGCATAGCAGGGCACCTGTAGCGCAAAATAACCACTTTGCTCAACCAGTTGACGAGTCTTGGTGCTTTTGTCCAGAACAACAGTGACTTTGGCTGGCGTAAGTTCCAGTGCACAAGCCCAAGCAGCAGCCATCACATCAGTGTCTTGTTCATGCTGAGCAGATACCAGAACAGTAGGGCCATGATTTAATAGACGATAGGCTTTGGAAAGTTCAACGGCTGTAATGTCTTGAGCACTCATATGCGATCCAGCTGGATGATAAGACTGGTTATTGTTACATAATCTCTCGAAAAATAAGATTCAATTTTTCTGCATTTAACATGTTCACTACAGCAAAAAAGGCAGCATGATTCAGTGTTTTTTTTTGCGTGAAAATTCAAAGCAGATATTAAGTTCTCATATACATCGATGCTTATATTTTCATTGTGTATCGCGTGGAACCTTTTTAACAACGCCTAAAGTAGAAATCCATTCCATTTGCTTTGGGTATGTACATTCATCGGAATTTTATCAATCAGTCGTAATTTTGGCCTGAATTGTTATGATTTTGGCGCAGTTTGCTTTAGTCTAAAAATCAAACAATATTAAAGGAGGGTGATTTGATATCCCTTTTGTATGGTCGGAATGATTCCACGTACAAAATTATAGGACTAACACTTTGTAATAAAAATGAAAAATGCTCGGAGCAAAAACGTGAAAAAGAAATATTTAAATGCTATGGCGTTAATGGCAGGCATGTTTGTTAGTAGTGGAACCGTTGTTCATGCAGGTTTGTTTGATTTTCTATCACCTAAAGCCTCATGGCAAAACTGTAATGTGAACGGTTGCTCAGTCGGTGGTAGTACCAACGTCACCTCCAGTTATGCAAAAACCAAGTATCCTATTCTATTGGCTCACGGTATGGCTGGATTCTCAGCGGTTGGCCCATTGCAATACTGGAACGGGATTACTGAAGATCTGGTTGGAAACGGGGCCAATGTATTTGTTGCACAGCAAGCTTCTTTTAATTCATCGGAAGTACGCGGTGAACAACTACTGCTACAGGCAAAACAGGTGCTGGCAATTACAGGTGCTGAAAAAATCAATTTAATTGGCCATAGTCATGGCTCACAATCGGTTCGTTATGTTGCAAGCTTATTGCCGGATAAAATTGCTTCAGTGACAGCAGTAGGAGGTCCAACTAAAGGTTCAGATGTTGCAGATGTGGTCGATTCAGTTGTTAAATCACCTGCTGGCCCAGCACTTGCACCTATTATTGCGGCAGGCGTAAATGCCTTCTTCTCATTGGTCGGCATTGGTTCTGGTCATTACTATGATCAAGATGCAATTGCAGGATTAAACTCACTCACGACCAGCGGTTCAGCAGACTTTAATAAACGCTTCCCAGCAGGCGTACCAACCACAGCCTGTGGATCTGGTGCTGAACTGGTGAATGGTGTTCGTTATTATTCATGGAGTGGAACCAGCCCATTTACCAATGCAGCTGATCCGATGGACTATGCTTTAACAGCGACCTCTTTACTGATCTCAGGTGAAAATGACGGTTTAGTACCACGTTGTTCGAGCCATTTAGGCACGGTCATTCGTGATAACTATGCATTTAACCATTTGGATGAGGTAAATCAGGTATTAGGTTTGGTAGGGTTTTTGCAAAATCCAGTCACGCCGTACCGTGCACAAGCCAATCGTTTAAAAAATCAGGGGTTATAATAAATAAGCTAAAGGGGCAGCATTTGCTCCTTTAGCTAAAACGGATTGAAAAATAAAGGATCAATAGAGCAAGGGATGATGAACGGTAAATTTTTAAATAATAAAACCATCAGTTTGTGTGTGATTATCGGTTTATTGCTGATATTGGCTTTGATTTACTGGATATTTAAGCCCGATGCACAAATGACATCGCATCCATTGAACCAGAAGGCTCAAGCCCAGTCCTCAGAATATAATTTTGCTGGCGCTACGCAAGATCATCAAAAGGGAAAATTACCTGTTCTGGCGGCTTCATTACAAGGAACTGAAATTGATTGTCCTATTCAGGTAGATGCCAACGGTAAACTTGTACTGACAGTTGGAATCCGTAGCTGTTTTGATTATTTCTTTTCAAGTTTGGGCGAAAAAACCGAAACGGAATTGATCGCGGATATTCGTCAATATCTGACAGCGACGCTACCTGATACGGCTTCAAGTTATGCAATTTATTTGTTAGATCAATATGTGGCGTACAGTCATACCCTCAAAAATTTAAAACCCAATGGTAATTTTAAAACGGGTGATATTGAAGGTTTTCAGAAAGTCCTTGATCAGATGTACAAAGTCCAGCAACAGTTTTTTAATGCGGCTGAGATCAATGCCTTGTTTGGCAATGAACGTAAGTTAAATCAGTTTAATATTGAACAGATGCGTATTCATGCCAATAAGACTTTAACTGCACAGCAAAAAGCGACTGAATTGGCAAAACTGATTGATCAGCTTCCTAGTACGATGTCGGATGGCGTTCGGGTTTCTATGCAATTTGCTGAGTTACAGCAATTGACGCAGGAGATACGTGAGAAAGGTGGTTCTGCACAAGACCTTCGGAATATGCGTGAAAGTCTGTTAGGGCCAGAAGCTGCGGATCGTCTCGAAAAGGTGGATCAGGAAGAGGCAGGCTGGCAAACACAGGTCAATGGTTATTTGGCTGAGCGCGACCAGATTTTAAAAAGTGATGAGAGTGATGCCAGTAAACAACAGTCGATTAATCAATTGCGTAATCAATCTTTTGGAACTAAAGAGGATGTGTTAAGAGCGCAATCTTATGAAATGATGCATGATCGGAAATAGTGTTTTTAAGCGTATTTGAATTTTAGAAAATAATGGACGATAGATAAATTTATGGCTAAGGTATTTTTGAAATCTTGTTGCCTGACCTGACCATAGCAATGATGGCCTTAATCGTTCAAAAAAATTAAGGTCATTTTTATATGGGTGAACATAATCTACCTATACGGTAGTCAACAAACCCAAGCCCTTATCCAACAATTAGAAAAACTTCTAAACTACCTATACGGTAGTCAACTATAAAATATAATAGATAACTTACGTTAAAACATAAAGTTATAACTAAAAAAGGATAAATAGCTAAAGTTTTCAACCAATCTTATAAGTTTTTGATTTTATTCGGCTATTAAAGAGCGATCGAATTGTTGGGATAAAAATAAAACTTGGTCGAAAGAAAATGCGTTTAGATAAAATTTATTACTTTCCTCAAGTCCTGCATCGACTTAGAATCAGCACTATCTTGAAAATAAAGAAGTAGCCACGTGTCAGACCATTTTGAAAACGAATTTGAGCTTAGTAATGAGGAAATGCATCTCTATAGTCGTCAGATTTTATTAGATGGTTGGGATATTGAAGCACAAGAAAAACTAAAACTTGCCAATGTACTGATTATCGGCGCAGGTGGAATCGGCTGTACCAGTGCTGAGCTGCTGGCTCGTGCTGGAGTGGGCAAAATTACCATTGTCGATGCCGACATCATTGAGATGAGTAATTTACAACGCCAAATTGCATTTACCTCAAATGATTTAGGCCGATATAAAGCCGAAATATTGGCAAAACATCTACAAGCCATTAATCCACATATACAAGTCCGCTATCAAAATATACGTTTCGATGAAACGAATGCTGAAGACTTCGTACAACATCAGGATGTAGTGTTAGATGGTTGCGATAATTTTACCACGCGCTATCTGGTGAATCATGTCTGTAAAACACACCAAGTGCCACTTATCAGTGCTTCAGCGATTGGTTTTGAAGGACAGATGTTTATGGTTGAGTCTGATTCAGCTTGTTATGAATGCTTATTTCCTAGAGAAGAGCATGCCAATGAAGGCTTACGCTGTGCTGAGTCAGGTGTATTGGCAACGACACCTGTAATGATCGCGTCATTACAAGCACATCACACTTTGCTGTTTTTAGGGCTAGGTTTGACACCGCTTAAACAAAAACTGTTGCTCTGGAATGGCTTAAATCTATCGCAACGCATTCTTAAATTTGAAAAAGATGTAAATTGTCCAGTTTGTCAGGCAACTTGATCGGTAAAATGAGCAAAATTTGCTAAACTAATGCCATCTGTGAGGCAAGAAAGATTATGAAAAGAAATATTTTATTCGATGGATTACGCTCTGTTGCACGTATTGGTGAAACAGTGGTGGTTGCAGCACAAGCAGGTGTGAAATATGCAACTGAGAAACCAAGCAATGCCAAACTCATGCGTGAGACCTTTGAGTCGCTTGGTTCGACTTATATTAAGCTGGGCCAGTTTATTGCCAGCACGCCGTCTCTATTCCCACGAGAATACGTTCAGGAATTTCAGGGTTGTCTAGATCAAACGCCGACTTTGCCCTTTAGTTATATCCAAAAGGTTTTGGCGGAAGAGTTTGAAGGTCGAAATCTCAATGAAATTTTTAGTTTTATTGATGAAAAACCATTGGCTTCTGCTTCGATTGCACAAGTCCATCCAGCAAGATTGGTGACGGGTGAAGATGTCGTTTTAAAAGTTCAGAAACCTGGCGTTGAAACGATTCTTTATACCGATTTGAATGTGGTGCATTGGGCAACCAAGTTACTCGAAAAAGCAGTGCCTAAAATCAAATTTGCTTCACTGTCTGAAATTGTCGATGAAATTAAGACACGCATGGTACGTGAAGTTGATTTTATTGAAGAAGCACAAAATCTGGATGATTTTATCCAGTACTTGAATATCTCAGGCAATCAGGCTGCGACAGCGCCAAAGGTGTATCACCAGTTTTCAACCCGCCGTGTACTGACCATGCAGCGTTTATATGGTGTGCCATTGACGGACTTTGACGTAGTTAAACAATATGCTAAAGACCCGACACAAGTTTTGATTACGGCTATGAATACTTGGTTTGGTAGCTTGATGTTGTGTAAGAGTTTCCATGCAGACTTACATGCAGGCAATTTGATGTTGCTTGAAGATGGTCGTATTGGCTTTATCGATTTTGGTATTGTCGGTCAGTTAAAACCAGAAGTCTGGACAGCATGTATGGCATTTATGGATGCATTGCAGCACACCAACTACGTCGCGATGGCTGAGAATATGCTCAAGATGGGCATGACGCATCAAAAAATTGATACGCAAGTATTGGCTGATGATTTAGAGCGTCTGTTTAGTGGTGTATTGCTGGCAGATCCACAAGAAATTCTAAGTTCGAATCCAGCAGATCTGAATGACATCATGATGGATATGGTGGCTGTGGGTGAACGTCATGGCATCAAATTCCCGCGTGACTTCGCGTTATTATTCAAGCAAATGTTATATTTTGATCGTTTCATGCGTGTTCTTGCACCATATACCGATATTTATGCTGACCAACGTTTGAAAATGGTTCACAATATTGAACCTGCTTCTTTTTTAAAGCATTAATTTATTTATCGGTTCAATAGGTCATTATGGATGCCATTATTATTGAAGGGTTAAAAGTTGATACTGTGATCGGCTGTTTCAACTGGGAACGCCAGATTATTCAACCTTTAATGCTAGATCTCACCATTCATAATGATCTTAGTCAGGCTGCGAACTCGGATGAGCTGGAAGATACGCTCAACTATGCTCAAATCTGTGAGCTTGCAGCACAAGTGATTCAAACAGCAAAACCGAAACTGATTGAGCATGCTGCTCAGTTGGTTCTTGAGTGTCTATTTACGACTTTTCCTTCTATTGAGTCGATCACGATCACGATTCGTAAACCCGCAATTATTGCTCAAGCTAATGCAGTAGGAATTCGCCTTGAACGCAACAGAAACAATTTTTGCGCTCGCACTGGCGAGTAATCTCCAGCAGCAACAAAATTTCACTTTTGCTTATGAGCAGATTGCTCAACTCGGTAGAGTGGTGTTTTCTCCGATTTATGAAATTCCATGTCGAGATGGGATCGGGGCTGATTACTGGAACTCGGCCTGTCTATTAACAAGTCAACTTAGTATTGATGAAATCACTGAACTGTTAAAAAGGCTGGAACAACAATCAGGGCGTACTCGTCCTTCGCATCAGATCACGCTGGATATTGATGTGATTGCTTGGGGGCATACCTTAGAACATATGCAGTTTAATCCTAAAAAATTACCTTTAGCGTTGGATGTGAAAATTCCTCTATTTGATTTATGGCGACATGCTGATCTAAGCTATGATCAAAAGGTGAACTATCCTGTCATTACAATGTAATGTGTTTGAATGTAATCGTATAATAATTAGGAACATTTTCATGAAAAATATTTTAATTTTATCGACTTTGATGGTTTTACTTTCTGGTTGTGCAGCCATGAGTGTTGAGCAATGTAAAACTGCCAACTGGTTAAGCGTGGGTGAAAAAGATGGTTCGGCTGGGCATGAATCACGTTTAGATAAGTATTATTCGTCTTGTCAGAAAGCCAATGTTGTTCCTAATCAGAGTCTCTATGAAAAAGGCTATCAACAAGGTCTAGGCTATTATTGTCAGCCTGAGAATATTTTCAGTGAAGCGTTAGAAGGCCGCGGGGATTTCCGAGTTTGTCCTGTTGAAAAACGCCAATCATTACGACCTTATTATCAGGCTGCCAACGAATATTATCAGGCCGATTCGGAGTTCAGCCGTTCACAGAATGAGATGAATCGGTATTTAAAAGAGCTGGAACGTACTGATCTTTCTTCTAAAGTTCGGGATGATTATAAGAAGCGTTTATATGATCTACGGATCAATAGCAGCAGCGTACAATCGCGTTATCATGACGCCGTACGAAATATGGAACGTTTCAAAGCAGAACATGGTCTAAATTAAGTTGAAAATATGGTTTTAAACAGCCTGTGATTTCGGTCACAGGCTGTTTGCTTTTGGGATTAAACATTTAAATTACAGACCCATGCCGAGATCAATGTTTAAATATTTAACTGATCAATCGCAAGGGATGCATCATGCAAATCAAATTTATTACTGTCGGACTGATGGCATGTGTTGTCATGAACTCTGCTTATGCCATTGATGCCAAATATAGAGAACAGCTCGAACGTTCAGGCTGTACGCAACTGAGTGAAGCGCAAGGTTGTGATATTCATAAAACAGCAGAAGAAAATATGAAGGCTGGATCTACAGCGCCAGATGCAGTTGCGGCGCCTGAGAATGGTGTCAATCAGCCTCAATGGATTGCTGAAAGATCAGATGGAACAGCCTTGGCAACCATTCGAATTGACCAACAACAACGTGTCTGGGTGAATGATACCAGAGTAGCAGCCACTCAAAAAAATGGTCAGTTTGAGTTTAGACAAGGCAAAATTAACTATACGATTTTTACTGATCTTGAAAAGCAACCACAAAGTTTCTGGTCTGACCGTTATTCGACAGATAAAGGGAAAATTGTATTTCGCTGATCTTTTATAAGAGTTTTATGAAGAATTGAGCAGAAAAAAGGGAATTATGAAGTCATAATTCCCTAGACGAGTTTATAAATAATAACTGGTTTTTGTCATTAATTTTGAAATTGCGGTCATGGTAATGCGTACAGGCACGGGTAAATCAACTCCGCCTGCATTCAATGCGGTATCCCGATGATGCAATTCGTCTTCATTCATCTGTTCAAGAATTTTACGTGAACGATCATCATGTGCAGGCAATTGCTGGAGATGTTCCTGTAAGTGCTGGCTCACCTGACGTTCAGTTTCAGCGACAAAACCTAAGCTGTATTTGTCGCCTGCAATGCCTGCAATTGCACCCATGCCGTAAGACAATCCATACCAGATTGGATTCAATACACTGGTGTGGCTATCCAGTTCTTTTAAACGATCTTCACACCACGCCAAATGGTCCTGTTCTTCGATTGCAGCATGCTGCATTTCTTCACGAACGTGTGGCAGCTTTGCCGTCAATGCCTGTCCATGATAAAGCGCTTGAGCACACACTTCACCACTGTGGTTTACACGCATCAAGCCTGCAACATGGCGAGCATCACTCACACAGAGTTGTGAAGGTTCATCACTGGCTGGATTTGAGCGTTGAGCACTGGTTGCTCCAGGTACCAGACTACGTAAAGCCTGATCAAAAGAATTAATAATTTTATCGAGACCTGTGTATTGACGCATATATTAATCCTCTAAAGTATTGGGCGCATTTTCCAATAATGGTTTGAGTCGTTTTAATAACCAGAATGAGAAAATTGCACTTAAAACAGCAGTAATGGTGAATAAGATTTTAATATCAATTTTTAAAATGCTTAAGATTAAAATTGAAAAAACTGCCGAAGAGACCATAAATACAGCATTTAAGATATTGTTTGCTGCAACAACACGCGCACGGTGCGAGCGTGGTGAGTAGGCCTGCATCATGGCATAAAGGGGCACGATATAAAAACCGCCGCTGATTCCGAGTAAAGTAACGGCAAGCATGACATGATAATAGACTGTACCTTGCGTAAACATATCTTTTAACGTGAGCAGGTCGCCAGTACGTTCCGGTACAAACGCCAGACTTGCTGCAAGATACAGTGCAAAAACTGTTAAGCCAATCGCACCATAGGGTACCATTTTAATATTGATTTCAGTGCCGCCAATACGTCTGCATAATAATGAACCAACGCCAATACCAACCGAGAAAAAGGTCAGAAGCAGACTCACCACATTTTCAGAAGCATGTAAGTTTTGCTGTGTGAGTTGTGGAATCTGGGTCAGGTAGGTTGCACCATAAAACCAGTACCAAGAGTTGCCTAACAGGATCACAAAAACAATCGGGATACTTTTTGCATATCGAATGGTCTGAAAACTGGTACGGAAAAAATTCCAGTCAATTTTAAGATCGGGTGCAGCGACTTTTTGTGGCAGGATAAAACGACTACACAAATAGCCTAAGCAAGCAATAGTCACCACAGTTACACTGATCCAGAGCAGATTGCCTTCAGATGAAGCAATTACCGCGCCGCCGAGAATCATCCCTAGTAAAATCGCAATCGATGTACCTGACTGGAATAAGGCATTACCAGACATCAGCTCTTGTGGCTTTAAAATTTCAGGCAGAATGGCATATTTGATCGGCCCGAAACAGGTGGAATGCGTTCCCATTAAAAATAGGGCAAATAATAGCAGCCAAAGATTGCCTAGCAAAAAACCTGCCGTACCAATCAACATGATGACAATTTCTAATATTTTAATGAAGCGAATAAGCTGTGAGCGTTCGTATTTATCCGCAATTTGCCCAGCTGTAGCTGAAAAGAAAAAGTAAGGAAGAATAAACAGTAACGCCGCTAAATTATTTAAAGTACTGACGGGCGCACTTTGTTGTTGAATCCAACCATAAGTGATGACTAACAGAAGCGCTTGTTTATAAACATTATCATTCAGTGCTCCAAAAAATTGCGTGAAAAACATCGGGGCAAACCGACGTGATGTCATTAAGCGCTCATCTTGTTTCATCGTGTGTTCACTTCATTGTGATTTATAAAAAAATGTGACGAACTGTAAAAATGTGATGAAATGCATGTATGATATCCCTGTCTGATTGGATGAAAAATCAAAGATTTGAAGTTGTTTCAGCCATCAAAAATGATAAATTAAAAAATAAGTTTAGAGTTCTACATGCCATCTAAATCGAAGTTTAAACAGTCAACACTGGTTCATTCTATGCATTTAATTTTTAAAATGCAGGGTTTTCCTAAACTTATTTGTAGCGGTTTTTTAATTACTTCTTGCATATCAGTTGCTTATGCGCAAGAGCAAATTTTAAACCCGACTGAAAATCAGACAGCAGATCAGGCCGAACAACAGGCCAATGCGGCAACTGCTTTGATGAAGCAGCAACAAGCGCTTCTGAATGATCAAGAAAATTCGTTGTCTGTGCAGGACAGTTTGACGGCTTTAAAGCAGCAAGAACAGTCTGTAAATCAGATTGACGAGTTAAAACCGATTCAGTTGGATGATAATTTAGAGAATTTGCCAGTGATTCCTGTGGATCAATCGATGGCAAATGAAATCTTTCGCGTCGCGGAAGATGCAAAGAATGAAGCAAAGAACTATCGCGAAAATACTGCTAAAACCCCTGAAGTCTCGGTAAGCGATGTTTCTCAATCTGAACTGACTGAAATTAAAAGTGCGCCTGTCAACATTGATCAGTTGATGCGTGATATCCAGACTGACAGCAAGATTGTAGTAGAAGCCAATGAGGCGGGACGAACCTTACCTGAATTTCAGACTCAAACAGAGCAGAGTGCTGAAAAAGAAGGTTTCTTTAAAAGAATCTGGCATCGCTTGCGTCCAGAGAATCTGCTAAATACAGATAAAGTACCTCGTATTACCGCAGATGTTACGGGCGCACCGCCAATTCTGGCTGCAAATATCAAAGCCAAGTTATCCAGTTTTACTCAGGAATCTTTTGAAGAGTTTAATGTTGCCTTGCCGCAATTACGTGCTTTGACCAATCAGGCAGCACAAGCAGTGGGTTATTACAATGCTACTTATACTTTTGTGAAAGAAAGCGAGAGTAAAGTTAAGGTTATTGTGGTGCCAAATGAACCCGTCAAAATTAAAGAACAAAATATTGAATTTACGGGTGCGGGTGCAAATATTCCTCAATTCCAGGTGATTCGTTTGATTCCAGAGCAGGATGAAGGCGATATTTTTAACCATGGAAAATATGAAGAGACAAAAAACAAGATCACGACCGTTGCGACAGATAATGGTTATTTTGATGCGTTCTGGCGCTTGCACGATGTGAAGATTAGCCAGCCTGAGAAAACCGCAGACATTAACCTGAAATATGAAACAGGTGATCGTTACAAACTGAAGAAAGTTGAATATCGGATGAGTGATCCGAGCAAGCCATTACCTTTAACCCAAAAAGTGCTGGATAGTCTGGCGCCCTGGAATGAAGATGATGACTATGCCTTCTGGCGTGTCAATGCTCTGGCCAATAACTTAACCAATACCCGTTATTTTAACTATACGCTGGTGGATACGATCAAACCGGATGCCATTCAGCCGCCACTTGAGTTACCACCAGATTTGCAAGCTCTGGTGGATCAGCAACGTATTCAACAGTCACAGTTGTTAAATAGTCAGCAAAAGGCTGATCTTGCACGCGCAAAAATTACCTCGGCGGAAGAAGTCACTCAAGATGTTGTAGATGAGTCGCAATTCTCAGGCGGTGAACAGGCACAGACCTATTCTTTAGCCCGTTCAATGCCGATGCCAACGCATGATGAAGATGATGAAACGCGTCAAAAACAAGAAGAGCAAGCACGTATCGATCAGAAAATTCCTGTGGTCGTGACTCTGAATGCGGACCGTTTAAATAGTCTAGAGACGGGTATTGGTTATGGGACCGATACTGGGGCGCGTATTCGTACCCAATATCGCCGAGCGATTGTCAATAAATATGGTCATTCTTTTGATGCCAACGTCGAGGTTTCTGAAATCCGTCAGTCGATTGATGGTCGTTACAGCATTCCTTATAAGCATCCGTTAAATGACTATTTCAACCTTGTGGGTGGTTATGAGCGTGAAACGCGTGATGATATTGGGCCAGATGTTAACTTGCTGATCGAGTCTGCGGTCGTGGGTGGTGAGCGTGTCATCAAAAATCCACTCGGCGACTGGCAACATACTTTTGGCTTGCGTTATCGTTTAGACCGTTTAACTGAAAAAGGAATTGTGGATATTGATGAAATTCCAGATGCCTTTAAAGTTTCGCAACCTGAGCAAGAATCTTTGCTCTTGAGCTATGAAGCTTCTAAAACCAATAGCAATACTCGTTTGAATCCAACCAAAGGGTTTAAACAAACCTATAAAGTTGAACTGGGTACAGAATCATTATTGTCTGATGCCAATATGGCAATTGTGAGCGCAGGCTGGCGCTTTATTTATTCACTGGGTGAAAATGACAATCACCAGTTTGTTGGTCGTGGCGATGCAAGCTATATTTTTACCGATGATTTTAATAACGTGCCTTATAACTTACGTTTCTTTACCGGTGGCGATCAGTCTTTACGTGGTTTTGACTATAAGAGCTTATCTCCAGAAGAAAATGGCTATAAGTTGGGTGGACAAGCTTTAGGGGTTGGTTCATTAGAATATAATTACCAATTTAAAGATGGCTGGCGTGCGGCCGTATTCTCGGATTTTGGTAATGCTTACGACAAACAGTTTAGCAATCCAACAGAATATAGTGTGGGTGTCGGTATTCGCTGGAGATCACCAATTGGACCGATTCGTCTCGATATTGCCTCTGGTATTTCGAATGAGAATAATCCGATCCGATTGCATTTCTTTATTGGTCCACAACTTTAAAACTTTTTTATAACCCTTCTATAAAGGGAAAACAATTTCAGGTTGATTATGACGGAAGTAGAACAGCAACTGACACCTCCAGCTGGACCAAGAAAAAATCGGCACATTGTTCGAAATATTGTGCTGATCGTGCTGATCATTCTTTTATTATTGGTCAGCTCTTTAGTTGTAATGATGTCTACGGATAAAGGTAGCCGTTTTCTATTAGATCGCGTGCTGCAAAGCCAGAAAATTATTAAATACGAATATGAAGGCGGTAATCTGCTATCGGGCATTGTCCTGAAAAATATTCTGGTGCAGTTACAGGCCGTTGATGTTTCTTTAGATCGTGCCGATGTCTCTTTGGGCTGGAGAGCGATTCTAAGTAAAGAAGTACATTTGAGTCATGCCGATGTTCGTAACCTGAAAATTATTAATAAAAAACCACCATCAGATGAACCGTTTGGATTTGATCCGATCAAGCTGCCATTTGTCTTGCGTATCAATGAAGCCAGTCTGGATCATCTGGAAATCCAGACCGCAACCTCAAAGGTTGATTTTAATGATGTTTATCTAAAAGATGCGTTGTGGTCTGAGACCAAGCTGGAATTTGAAGACTCGCGTATGGATATGGGCTATTTAGCTGTCCAGAATGCTTCAGGTCAGATGGATTTTAGTGGTAAATATCCTTTAAATGCCAATGCTGATTTAATTATTCCGTCGTTAAAAAGTCTGGATATTGAAACGATTAAGGTTGCAGCGCGTGGTTCTTTAGATACCTTGAGAGTAGGCGTTGCAACAACCACACCTGATTTGCTCACAGGTCGGGCAACGCTTCATCCTGTGCGTGAACATGTGCCAATGCAAGGTGAGTTATTTTTAAAAAATTATCATTTGCCATTACTAAAAGACCAGAAACTCGTTGCTAAAGATGGCGTGGTCAGATTTAACGGTGATATACAAAAGCTGGCCTTAAATCTCGATACGGATTTAAAAGGTGAGCAAATTCCTGAAGGGAAATATACCGCACTGATGGATACTGATTTAACCCATCAGTTAAATATCCGTGATTTTAATGGTCAGTTAATGAAAGGTGCTGTCAGCCTGAAGGGTATAGTTAACTGGCATGAGCATGTCTCTTGGGATGTTAAAGGTCGTCTTGACCATCTGGATCCTGAAAACACCACAGTACCGCAGATCGCACAAGACTTTTTACCACCAAAACTTGATGCAAATATTAGCTCTGCTGGTTCATTGGAAAAAGGTTTGGCGCTAACGGCTCAAGTGGACTTTGATAAATATGAGACTTGGGCACTTAAACTTGATCAGGCTGAAGAAAAAAATAATAAAGCTCAGCCTATGCTGCTGGATATTTCATGGAAAGGCATTGATCGCGCCATGCCTTATATTGGCTGGTTGAGTAGTGAGGAAGGTCATACCAATGTGGCACTCAAAGAGGGACAACAGGATATTTATGTTGCAACCACTGTGCGTCCGCATGAACAGGCTTTATTACCAACAGGTAAATATGAAGCGCGACTCGATTTAAAAGACAATCTGTTAAATGTCGAAAATTTCCGTTACCAAGCTGAAAAAGGCAGTTTGTCTGGTCTGGCAAAAGTTAAATTGCCAACTGAAAAGCAGCAACTGTCATGGCAAGCTCAGCTTAAAGCTCAAGATTTTAATCCGCAAACTGTTGCTGAGGCTGCACCTGTTAATTTGTTAAATGGTGATATTAAAGCAAGTGGTTTTGCCAAGCCAAATCAGCAAGTGATTCAGCTTGAACAAATTGATCTGAAAGGCCAGCTTGCTCAAGCCAATCAACAGGAAACCATTGCCTTAAAAGGAAAAAGTACAGCAGCTTTAATTTTCCATGACGAAAAAGCGGGTGGCGGATTCAAGAGTTTTGCTGTGGACTATAACGGCTCTTTAAATGCTTTGAATCAAGGTGATGGTCTATTAAAAATCAATGTCGCAGGAACACCTGATTATATTAAGATTAATGAACTGAAGCATGATGGCGTTGCGGGTAAGGTCTTTGCGACGGGTGCCGTGAATCTTAAAGATAAGCTCGGTTGGGATATCGATGCTTCGCTGGTACGTTTTAAACCACAATATTTTGTTTCCAGTGTCAAAGGTGAAGTGTCGGGGCATGTTAAAACACAAGGTGTCTGGTCCGATAAACTGAAACGGATTGATATTCGTCAGCTCAATGCAGCAGGCTTCTTGAACAATAAACCGATTCGTGGTCGTGGTAATCTCAGCTTATTGCTTGATTCAAATCAGGAAGGTTTTTTACCGCAGCAATTTGAGGCCAATGACCTGTTCCTTGCCTATGCACAGAACCAGTTGCAAGCCTCAGGCAATGCACAAAGCTTAAGAATCAAACTGAATGCACCTGCGTTGTACGAGTTATATCCCGGTTTACGTGGACGTGCGTATGGTAGCTTAAACGTTCAGTCACAACCGCGATTAAGAGCAACGGCAAACATGGCGGTCGATGACTTTGGATTTAATGATCTGGTAAGTATCAAGTCATTACGTGTACAAGGTGAACTGCCGACATCTGAGACTACACCAACTCAATTAACTGCGACGTTGACTCAGCTCCGCAATGGTAATCGCGAAATCCAGAATGCCACTGTCAATCTGGCAGGAACACGTAAAGCTCATGTCTTGAAAGTAGAGAGTAAAAACCGTCAGTCTAATTTCTATGTGCAACTGGCAGGTGGCTTTAATCCAAATAATGACTGGTTAGGACTGGTGCAGAAAGGTAACTTTACTTCACGTAATATCAGCCTAGTGCAAAACCAGAATGCACCGATTATCTATACCGCTGCGAAACAGGAACTCTATGTTGGACAACATTGCTGGCAGAGTGCAAATAGTCAGTTATGTCTGGATCAGCCTGCACGCATCAGTAAGGCAAAAGGTAACTTCTCACTGATTACCAAGAATCTGGACTTAAAAGACTTTACTGCATTTATGCCAGAAGGTCTGGCGGTGACAGGTCAGCTCAATGGTTATGCGAAAGCTTCTTGGGCGAATGGCAGTCATCCAAAACTGGATGCCCGTTTAGTGACACGTAAAGGTGAAATCGGTCTGGCAGCAGATGATCCACAAGATCCAGCTACAACTGTGACCTACGATGAATTGAGCCTGATTGCCAAAAGTATCAGTGAGGGAATGTTATTCCGTGTGGATATGAAGACCCCTGATATTGGGACGGGCTATGCCAATGTGATTATTGATCCATTCCAGAATAATATGCCAATGCGCGGCGAAGTGGCCTTTGATGATGTGCAGTTAAAAGTCTTTAAGCCATTTATCAAAGATGTGCGTTCAATGGCTGGCACATTGTCACTGGCTGGAAAAGTAAATGGGACCTTAACGCAACCGCAGATCACGGGTGAAATGCGTTTAAAAAATGGCGCAATCAGCATGATTTCGCTGCCAGTCAATTTAAGTAATATCCAGCTTTATTCATCTATTCGCCAAGACTATGCCACGATTGATGGGGCATTCAACAGCGGACAAGGTGTAGGGCGCTTAAAAGGGAACTTTGACTGGAAGAATGATCCACATTTAAATCTGACATTAAAAGGCGATAACCTACTGATTCGTCAGGCGCCAATGATTACGGCAATTGTAGAACCTGACCTGACGCTGGATGTTTATCCATTTAATCAGCGCCTCAGCTTAAAAGGTAAGATTGATGTTCCGCGTGCTCGTATTTCGATGCCAGAAAGCTCTGCTACGGTTGTGAATCTGTCACCAGATGTGCGCGTTGTTCAGCAAGGCCAAGATTTATTAGCGACCTTAAAAGCAGCTAAACCGTGGGATATTCGTGCCGATATGACCGTGACACTGGGTAATCAGGTCATCTTCCAAGGCTTCGAGAGTACCATTCCGCTGGTCGGACGTTTGCATTTATCTCAACGTGGTCTGGAAACAGCAATGCGTGCCAATGGTGCAATTGGTGTGAGCCAGAAAGTGAAGATTGAAGCCTATGGTCAAAGTCTTGACCTGAACCGTGCGATTGCGCGTTTCAATGGTCCATTGGCGAACCCAACATTGGATATTGATGCCAATAAACCGGTTCAGGGCAGTATGGTTGGTGTGCGGGTAACAGGTACAGCAACCGTGCCGAATATTCAGGTTTATAATGATGCTGGCTTATCTGAACAAGAAGCACTGAATGCCTTACTGACGGGTCGTATTAATGAAGGTAACAGTGGTTTAAGTAATACAGAAGGCTTTAAGTCTGATGTCAATAACACCATTGCTGCCGCAGGGATCAGTATGGGCTTAGGCGGTACACGTGCCTTGACCAATCAAATTGGCCGAACCTTTGGCCTGAGTGGTTTGGCACTTGATGCACAAGGGACGGGTGATGATACCCAAGTGAGTCTAACAGGCTATATTACGCCAGACCTGTTCATTCGTTACGGTATTGGGGTATTTACCCCAGTGAACAAGTTAACCTTGCGTTATCAAATGAACCGCCGTTTATATTTGGAGGCAAGTCAGTCCTTAGAACGAGCCATTGATATTTTCTACAATTGGCGTTTCTAGCAAAATTAATCAAAACCTGTTTTACGAAAGTAAAGCAGGTTTTTTTATTTCAGTTTATTTTGTGACTAGATCGTTGTAGAATAATTATAAGATATTGAAAATATTAATATTTGTGAGAAAATTGGGAGAAGTTGAATGAAATCTGTCACTTTAGGTCAGCTTTTGGCAATGCTGAGCTTAGGCGTATTCAGTTTTGGCTTTCAGATTCATGCAAAAGAATACTATAAGTGGGTGGATGCAAAAGGTGTGACGACCTATTCAGCGACACCACAACCCGTTCAAAGACATGAGCCTCAATTAGATCCTGCAAAAAAGACCATAAACCCTACGACGACAAATCCTTCCATTTCAGCATCGGGACAGAATGTTGCGGTCAACTCCAAGGCAACAGCATCTATTCAAACTAAGCCTATAGCTGCCACGACTGAAGGAAATAACACGCTTAAAGCATCATCGGATATGCTTTTTTCAATCAAAAGCTGTAACGGGGTGCGCTGCTGGGACATGAAAGGACAGTCTTATCATCTAGTCGCAGGAACAACTTATCTTTCAGCAAAGGGCGGGAAGTGTCAAAAGATCGCCAATCAGATGCATTGTAATAAATGATTTGTATGTTTTTATTACGGAAAGCAAGGTTTTAGCCGCTTCCTTTTTGCAAAACAAACAAGTTTGAGTATGATGGTGGGCATCAAATTAGCCGCAGTATGAAGATGAAAAAAGTTTTGTTGATTGCAATAGGTTTAGTTTTGGCTGGTTGTGCTGAGAAAAAGCCGTTAACTCCCGAAGAACAATGGCATGGTTACTGTGTCAGTGTAGGGAATGCTGCGCGCTCAATCACTTTAGATCGTCAAAATGGAATTGACCAAAAGCAGGCAACGGAACATGCGGGTAAAATTGAAGATGAAATGACACGTAAGTTTATCTTTAATATTTTGGATACGGTTTATGCAATTCCAGTCGATGAACTGAAAAAAGATCCAGAAGCATTACGTGAAAATTTAAAGAAAAAATTTATGGAAGAATGCTTGGCTACACCACATGACAAGCTACCGAACTATAAACTTTTTTAATGTGTTCATAAAAAAGACAACATCGTTTGTCTTTTTTTATAGATGTAATTTATTGTTTTATTAGACTTTAACCTTAGACCAAAGCGGTATTTAAAAGAGGGGATCATTTCGCTATAAAATAATGGACATCACGTAGAAATACGGTAGTTGCATTAACATTTGACGCGAAGTCTAGTAAAATTTTGCTGTCCACATTGCTTGTAAAGCTTGTACAAAGCTGGAACTTACAAGTAATTTTTTAAAAAAGAGGAATAACACTGTGCTAGAAGCTTACCGCCAACACGTTGAAGAACGTGCCGCACTCGGAGTCCCACCGAAGCCGCTTGATGATGCTCAAACTGCTGAACTTGTAGCCTTATTAAAAAATCCACCAGCAGGTGAAGAAGCATATCTCGTCGATTTGCTAGAAAACCGTGTTCCAGCAGGTGTTGACCAAGCTGCATATGTAAAAGCTGCTTTCTTAGCTGCCGTTGCAAAAGGCGAAGCAACCTCTCCACTCGTAACCAAAGAACGCGCAGTATACTTACTGGGTACTATGCTTGGTGGTTATAACGTAGCACCGCTTGTTGAGCTTCTTGATAATGCTGAACTTGCTGAGCTAGCTGCTGAAGCATTAAAGAAAACACTTCTTGTATTTGATGCATTCCATGACGTAGCAGATAAAGCTAAAGCAGGTAATGCTGCAGCTAAAGCTGTTTTACAATCTTGGGCTGATGCTGAATGGTTCACTAGCCGTCCAGACGTTCCAGAAGAAATCAAAATCACTGTGTTCAAAGTAACAGGTGAAACCAACACTGATGACTTGTCTCCTGCACAAGACGCTTGGAGCCGTCCAGACATTCCATTACATGCAAATGCAATGTTGAAAAACGAACGTGATGGTATCAACCCTGAAAAACCAGGTGAAGTTGGTCCATTAAGCCAAATTAAAGAACTCATCGCGAAAGGCAACCAAGTTGCTTATGTAGGTGACGTTGTTGGTACAGGTTCTTCTCGTAAGTCTGCAACTAACTCTGTTCTTTGGTTCTTCGGTGACGAACTTCCACACATTCCAAACAAAAAAGATGGTGGTGTGTGCTTAGGTTCTAAAATCGCGCCAATTTTCTTCAATACAATGGAAGATGCAGGTGCATTACCTGTAGAAATCGACGTTGCCAACATGAACATGGGCGACGAAGTTGTATTGAAAATTGACCACGCTGCTGCAAAAGTAACTGCATTTAAAGACGGCACTCAAATTTCAGAAGCTGACCTTAAAACGCCTGTACTTTTAGACGAAGTACGTGCGGGTGGTCGTATTAACCTGATCATTGGTCGTGGTTTAACTGCGAAAGCACGTGAAGAATTAGGTCTTGCACCTTCTACATTGTTCCGTACACCTGTACAACCTGCTGACACTGGCAAAGGCTTTACACAAGCTCAGAAGATGGTTGGTCGTGCATGTGGTTTAGCAGAAGGTCAAGGTATCCGTCCAGGAACTTACTGTGAACCTAAGATGACAACTGTTGGTTCTCAAGATACAACTGGTCCAATGACTCGTGACGAGTTAAAAGACTTGGCGTGCTTGGGCTTCTCAGCTGACTTGGTCATGCAGTCTTTCTGTCACACTGCTGCGTATCCAAAACCAGTTGACGTAACAACTCACCATACATTACCTGACTTCATCATGAACCGTGGTGGTGTATCTTTACGTCCAGGTGACGGTATTATCCACTCTTGGTTAAACCGTATGTTACTTCCAGATACAGTTGGTACTGGTGGTGACTCACATACTCGTTTCCCAATTGGTATCTCATTCCCAGCGGGTTCAGGTCTTGTTGCGTTCGCAGCAGCAACAGGCGTTATGCCACTTGATATGCCTGAATCTGTACTTGTTAAGTTCAAAGGTAAAATGCAACCTGGTATCACTTTACGTGACCTTGTACATGCAATTCCTTACTACGCAATTCAAGCGGGTGACTTAACTGTAGAGAAGAAAGGTAAGAAAAACATCTTCTCTGGTCGTATCCTTGAGATTGACTTGTCAGAAATGGAAAATGACTTGACTGTTGAGCAAGCATTCGAACTTTCTGATGCATCTGCTGAACGTTCTGCTGCTGGCTGTTCAATCACACTTTCTGAAGAGAAAGTTGCTGAATACTTACGTTCTAACATCACCATGTTGAAGTGGATGATCGCAGAAGGTTATGGCGATGCTCGTACTATGGCGCGCCGTGCTGAAAACATGCAGAAGTGGTTAGACAACCCAAGCTTGTTAAAAGCTGATGCTGATGCAGAATACTTAAAAGTTTACGAAATCGATCTTGCTGACATCAAAGAACCAATTCTTTGCTGCCCGAACGATCCAGATGACGCGAAACTTCTTTCTGACGTTCAAGGCGACAAGATTGATGAAGTATTCATCGGTTCTTGTATGACCAACATCGGTCACTTCCGTGCAGCTGGTCAGTTACTTGACAAAGTACCTGGTGGTTCATTGTCTACTCGTTTATGGTTGGCTCCACCAACGCGTATGGACGAGCATCAATTGATGGAAGAAGGCATGTACAACATCTACGGTCGTGCTGGTGCACGTACTGAGATGCCAGGCTGTTCATTGTGTATGGGTAACCAAGCACGTGTAGCACCGAACACAACATGTGTATCGACTTCTACTCGTAACTTCCCGAACCGTTTAGGTCAAGGTGCAAACGTTTACTTAGCTTCTGCTGAGCTTGCATCTGTAGCTGCGGTTCTTGGTAAATTACCAAGCCCAGAAGAATATCAACAGTACGCGTCGCAAATCGACAGCGCTTCTGCTGACATCTACAAATACTTGAACTTCGACAAGATGAGTGAATATACAAAAGAAGCTGATCAAGTTGATACCAAGAAAATCCAAGCTGCTCAATTGACTTAATGAGCTAGGATCAAGAAAAGCCGAAAGGCTTTTCCCTAGCGCAAGAGCAAATCTATGATTTGTTTGAGCAAAAAGCTAGAATAAGGGCTGAGTAATCGGCCCTTATTTTTTATAAAATGAAAAGTATTTTGAAGATATGCGATAATATTTCTGCACTAGTTAACATTATCAATAAAAAACAGAAAGTTGAGGATCTAGAAACAGCAATTAAAGATTTAGTTTCTCTAATGTTAAAGGATTATCCTTATTTAAAACCGCCAAAATTTTCAATTATTCCGACAAAAACCTTAGCATTTTCTGTTTGGTATCAGGAACCAAATGCAATTACAGAAACCTTAATGATTGAGCAAAATGGTTTTACTGCTTATTTATGGAGATGTGATGACCAAAAATGGTATTTGGATGATTTAGATTCTGAACCTCATGAAATTGCTCGTAAATTAATAGAAAATATACCCGTATTTCACTCTATTCCTGAGAATCCTAGAGAGATTAAACACTTACTTGAAGTTGGAATAATGCATTTTAATACGATTTTATTTCCCAATTTTTCAAACAAAGAGTTAGAAGACAGTAGAGAAGTATTGACATGGGACGATCGCTTTTTATTAGTTGGTACTCAAGTGAATAATCTTAAACTTTATAGTCATGAAGAGTGGAAAGCTTTGATTGATAGAGAAAACTACCATTTAAACTAAGATTCTATTTATGGCACTTATACATGACTTTGTTTTATTGAATAAAAATGAATTTTCTTACGAGGATTGCTGTGAGCTTGCAGGTAAGATTTCTTATGATGTTTCAATTGATGACGATTTAATCCTGTATTTTATGGATTACTTAAAGTGGCTACCAACCTACAGTCCTTTATTGAAAATAAGAATGCATGGGCTCGATTATCATGCGATGACTATTATCGATATAGAGGGGGCTACTGAGGCATTCATTTTATTTTCTAGTCTAGTTAATATTTTAAAGTTAGCGCCAAATATCTTAAAGTTAACAGGCGCTTATACTTTTATGTATGCTGATGACGATATGATTGACCCTAATGAAAAGGTTGATCGTATTTTGAAAGAAACTGCTGGTTATGAAAAAATCATGCTTTACAAAAGTAAAGTGATACAACAATTTGAGATATTAGCAGAGCTTATGCGGAAGGTTATTGATTCTAATAATACTTTGTATGTCTTACATTTTGGTGTTTAAGGTTAGAGGAACATTCCTATTCGCGCAGAATGTTCCTCAATTTTAAATCACCAATAACCCAACACTTTCCACCAAAGTCCGCCGATCACCACAAAGATGATGATATTAACCACGCTCATGACAAAGCCAGCTTTCCACCATTCACCGAGTGTGGTGTAGCCTGAGCCAAACACAACAGGCGATGTACCCGTTGCATAATGAGTCAAGGTCATCATGATGCTAGAAGCCGCTGCCATCATTAAGGCAAATAACATCGGTGGGGCACCAAGTGCAAGTCCAGCCGTATAAAAGGCCGCGAACATGGCAGTGATATGTGCCGTAGTACTGGCAAACATATAATGTGCATACAGATAGGCAAGCATCAATAATAAACAGGCAGGCATCCAGCTGAGACCCAAATGACCAATCCCAGTTTCAAGCACACCTGAGAACCATGTGATTAAACCGAGTTTATTTAAATAAGTCGCCATCATCACCAAAGCTGCGAACCAAGTAATGGTATCCCACGCACTTTTTTGTGTCAGGATATCTTCCCAAGTCAGTACGCCAGTAATGAGTAGTAATCCTAAACCAATAAAGGCTGTTGTGGTTGGATCAACCGCCCAAGCTGAACCAAAGATCATGGCAGGGATGCCTGCCCATAACAGCAGTAAAATCCCAAATACCCCAAGCATTATGATTTCATTTTTACTGACAGGCCCCATTTCTTGCAACTTAGTTTTGGCAAACTGAGCTGCATTCGGGGTTTCTTTGACTTCAGGCGGGTACATCCAGTACATAATCAGTGGCATGATGATCAAGGCGATCAAACCCGGTAATAACATCGCCAGTGCCCAAGTACTCCAACTCAATGAAATCTGGCTATTGGTCGCCTTCGCCACTAGATCAACCACCAATGGGTTAGGAGCGGTCGCGGTAATAAACATGGCAGAGGTAATCGGGTTAGCTTGATAGTTCACCAACGCTAAATATTTCCCCATACGACCTTCGGTACCTTTGGCTGGGTCAGAGTCATAGCTCGTGGAAATGGCGCGGACAATCGGGTGAATAATCCCGCCACCACGAGCCGTATTACTTGGGGTCACAGGTGCAAGAATCAGCTCGGAAAGCACCATGCTATAACCGATACCAATGGTCTTCTTGCCCCACACTGCGATAAATAAATAGCCTAAGCGTGCACCCAATCCAGTTTTTTGCAAACCTTTCGAGATCATGATCGAAATACCAATCAACCAGATCAACGGATTGGCGAAGCTGCTGAGGGCATCTTGAATTGCGCCACTTGGTGTGTCGTTGGTGACACCTGTCACGGCGACTAAGGTAATGGCAATAATTGCAATTGCACCAATCGGCATGGCTTTACCAATAATGGCGGCAATGACACCGACAAACATTGCCAATAAATGCCATGCATCAGGGTCGACTCCAGCAGGTACAGGAATCACGAACCAGATGATCAATGCAATAAATAAAGAGATAAGCGTAGGGAGAGCTTTAAATCCCATGTAAATTCCCCTTGTTGTCACGGGCTTAATAAAATTTATAGTTCTTTATGAATGAATCGTTAAAGAAATAACCACTAAGCTTTTATTATCGGTGAATGAGGCCACAAAATTCAAAGAGAGTTTTGTTGAATCAGCGTGAGATAGATCAATGAATTGGCAAATGATTTTGTTTTAAATAGTAAAAGCGAGGTTCCCACCAAAATTTCTTATTAAAAACACAGTCAACGTGCTACATTTTTAAACTGCTTGATCGAACAATAAATACGGTATGACTCAATTTTCATGGCAACAATTAAGACGATTTGTTTATAACAACCTACATAACGATGACTATAAAAGTAGCGTCAGTACCTGTGTGAATTATCTCTTAATCGCATTGATCATTGGCAATGTTGCAGCGGTATTGCTTGAGTCGGTGAATGAGTTTTATAAGCTATATCGTGTCTATTTTGATTTTTTTGAAAATCTCTCGATCATAATTTTTAGTAGCGAATATCTATTACGGCTGTGGAGTGTTGTTGAAAAAAACCCACAAGAGAGCGCTTGGAAACAGCGTCTCCGCTGGATGAGAAGTGGCGGTGCAATTATTGATTTAATGGCAATTTTACCTGCCTATCTAAACTTCTTCGTACATCTCGATCTACGTTTCTTGCGTGTATTACGACTATTCCGTTTATTGAAGCTGACACGCTATTTTGTGTCACTACAAATTCTTTTACGGGTCATTCAGCGAGAAAAAGGCTCGTTCCAAGCTGTTATTTTTATCTTGGTGATTATGATCGTGATGACAGCTTCTGCAATCTATGTGGTTGAGAATAAAGCGCAGCCCGACGCCTTTAGTTCAATCCCTCAAGCGATGTGGTGGGCGGTAGTAACGCTGACCACAGTGGGTTATGGTGATGTGACACCTGTAACTAATTTGGGGCGGATATTAGGGGCATTTATTACCATTCTCGGGGTGGGGATCGCTGCTTTGCCAGCAGGTATTTTGGCCTCAGGTCTAGCCAATGAATTGAATATGCGAAATCAGCGTCTTGAACAGGAGTTTCGTGAAGTTTTACAAGCTAAGGGACTAGATCTATTACATGACCACGTGGAAATTGAACGGATCCGCAAGAAAGTCGGTTTGCCCAAGGAACAAACCCATGAAATTATCATTCAACTTGTTCGAGAAAAAGTACTTGAAGATCAAGAACAGGAAAAAAAGAATTATCGCTTCTGTCCACATTGCGGTGAGAAATTATCTGAATAATTCAAAGATTTATTATAAAAATGTAGAGCAGGGTTAAGTTCAAGTTCTTAATCATTTCTAAGGCTGAATAATTTTAGAGCGCTATAACTTAGGTGTGTTAGCGCTTAGCGCTTTTTTATAACCAAAAGTAAAACTCTTTAAATATTAAGTTGTGCTTAACAGAGATTAAAATCCATTTAAAAAAGTTAACAATAATCTTTCTCGTTTGTGATAGTTTCTTATTATCTATTTTGTATTTTTTAAGCTTATTTTAAGTTTACGCATCCTATGAAGTTCTCCCAACATGATTAAGCGGCGTTACCTGATTTTATTATTACTTCCGCTGGCATTTATTTCCTTATTTGTCGGTGTGGGAGAGATGAGCCTTGCTGGTCTGTGGGCTGGCAATCCTCAAGACTGGCAGTTGTTCTGGACCAGTCGTTTACCACGTTTGATGGCGATTATTGTGGCGGGTGCAGGTCTGAGTGTCTGTGGTTTGATTATGCAGTCGCTGAGTCGTAACCGATTTGTCTCTCCAACCACCGCAGGTTTATATGACTGTGCACGTTTAGGCGTACTGGTTTCGATTATTTTACTGCCAAGTGCTTCGATCTTTATTAAAACTGGTTTTGCGATTGTCGTAACGCTCATTGGTGCGATGGCATTTATGAGTATTCTGGCGACTTTAAAGCATCGTGATACGGTTTTTGTTCCACTAGTGGGGATGATTTTTGGCAGTATCATTTCTGCATTTACCACCTTTATTGCGCTACAACTGGATTTATTACAGAACTTGGCAGGATGGTTGCAAGGGGATTTTTCCACCATTTTAAATGGTCAATATGAGCTGATCTATCTCAGCGTGCCCGTTCTGATTCTGATTTATATCTTTGCCAATCGTTTTGTTTTGGCTGGATTAGGGCAGGATTTTGCGACAAATCTTGGACTGAATTATAAGCAGACTCTTTTTATTGGCCTGTTACTGGTCTCGGTCATTACCGGTGTGGTGATTGTCACTGTGGGTGCGATTCCATTTCTTGGATTGATTGTACCGAATCTGGTGAGTCTGTATCTGGGCGACAATATCCGTAGAACGCTTTCGCATACAGCATTGTTAGGTGCTTTGCTGGTTCTGATTTGTGATGTATTTGGTAGGGTGGTGATTTTCCCTTATGAAGTCTCTGTGAGCCTGATTATGGGTGTGGTAGGAAGCGTGATTTTCCTGTGGTTGCTACTCAGGAGATATCGTTATGCCTCATAAAACCAAGCTGATTGTTTTGGCTGTGTTGGTAATTGCAACGATTGCACTGTACCTCGGCTGGAATTTAGGTGTGGCATGGCAATATGCCTTGAACTTACGCTTAAAAACGGTTGCTGCCATTATCGTAGCGGGTGTTGCAGTCGGTGTTTCGACTTTGGTTTTCCATACTATTGTGAATAATCGGGTGGTGACACCACAGGCTTTAGGATTAGATAAGTTATACGAACTCTCCAAGACGGCGATTATCTATTTCTTTGGTGCCAGTACGTTATTGTCACTGAACTTTGTTACTGATTATCTGATCAGTTTACTGTTAATGGTGACTTTTGCCTTGCTGCTGTATCGGTTTATTTTCCAGAAAGTTGCACAGCAAAATATCTATTTCCTCCTGCTCGTTGGTCTGATCTGCTCGACTTTATTCGACAATATGACCACGTTCTTTCAGGTTTTGCTAGATCCAGATGAATTTCAGATCGCGGCTTATGCCGGTTTTGCCAGTTTTAATGTCGTGAAAATGGAAACCGTGGGGCTGTCCTTGCTGACCATTGTACCGATTTTATTTTACAGCCTGAAGCATTATCACAAGCTCGATGTGATGGCACTGGGACGTGATCATGCGCTGAATTTAGGGCTGGATTATGACAAGACCAGTCGCTTGCTGTTGATCCTCGTGGTATTGGCATTGGCTTCTGCAACAGCGTTAGCTGGACCAATGATGTTCCTCGGATTATTGGTTCTCAACATTACCTTAGAACTGTTCAAGACTCATCAACATCATATCTTACTGCTTGGTATTATTCTGGTCAGCATTCTTTGTCTGATGCTTGGGCAATTCATGGTTCTGCATGTACTGAATTTCAAAACAACGCTCAGTGTGATTATTAACTTTGTCGGTGGAATTTATTTCTTCTGGATCTTATTGAAGGAAAATAAAAAATGGCAATAGAGCTTAAGAATTTAAGTAAAAGCTATCAACAGCAGCGTGTGGTAAATGCGCTTTCGCTGACGATTGCCAAAGGACAGTTTACGGCGTTTATTGGCCCAAACGGTGCAGGTAAAAGTACAGTACTTTCGATGATGAGCCGCTTAATTGAAGCAGATCAAGGCCAAGTTTTGCTGGATGGGCAAGATTTGCAACAGATGAAAAGTGCCGACATTGCCAAAAAACTGGCGATTTTAAAGCAATCTAACCACACCGAGTTACGCCTGAGTATTGAGGATCTAGTTGCTTTCGGTCGTTTTCCCTATTCACAAGGCCGCCTTACACAGGAAGACCGTGAGGTGATAGATCGCTCAATTGCCTATATGGATCTGGAAGCCTTAAGACACCGACAAATCAGTGAATTGTCGGGTGGGCAGCGACAACGCGCTTATATCGCCATGATTCTGGCACAAGACACCGAATATATCTTGCTTGATGAACCTTTGAATAATCTGGATATGAAGCATTCTTCCCAGATCATGCGGGTCTTAAAAGATTTGGCTGAGAATCATGGCAAATCAATCATTGTGGTGATTCATGACATTAACTTTGCTTCCGTCTATGCCGATCACATCATTGCCATGAAAGAAGGTGAATTGGTGTATCAAGGGCATCCACAACAGTTGATGGATGAACATATTCTGCAAGATATTTTTGATTTCCATATTCCGATCCAGCAGGTTCAGCAACATAAATTAGGTTTGTATTTTATTAGTTAGGAGTTCGTTATGCGTTTCAAAAAAACATTGCCAGTCATGATGCTGAGTGTGGCATTGGCTGCATGTGGTAATTCCAACACACCTTCGGCAAATCAGGACAGTAATACTACTGCTACACATGAAACCTTAAGTTTTAACAGCAAGGCAGGGCAGATTACCATTCCAGCGAATTTATCGCGTATTGCTGTACTGGATACCAGTGCTTTAAATACCATTCATGCTTTGGGCGCGGACGATAAAGTGGTTGCCTTGCCAAAAGGAACGCCGTTGCCGAAAGTCTTGCAAAATTTCAGTGAAGGTAAATATCTGGATGTAGGGACAGTGAAAGAACCGAATCTGGAAAAAATTGCAGCCAGTCAGCCTGAACTGATCTTGATGAGTGGCCGCATGGAAAATCTGGTGGGTCAAATCAAGCAGATCGCGCCAACTTATTTTGTCGATGTGGATTACAACGATCAGTTCAATTCTTTTAAACAGCAAACCTTGAATATTGCTGAAATGGTGGGCAAGAAGCCTGAGGCAGAACAGCAATTACAGACTTTGGAAAAAGATATTGCTGCATTAAAAGACAAGACCAAAGGTAAAACGGCTTTGGTAATTCTGGTGAATAACAGCAAGATTGCTGCTTATGGCCCAGGTTCGCGTTTTGGTAATATTCATGACCTGTATGGATTTACACCAGCCGATCCTTCAATCAAGGTGGGATTGCATGGTATGGCGGTATCGCATGAGTTTATTGCCCAGAAAAATCCAGATTATCTATTTGTGATTGATCGTGGTGCAGCAATTACTGAAAATCAGGAAGGTGCAAAGCGCGTATTGAATAATAAGATTATTAATGAGTCCAAAGCTGCGAAAAATGGCAATATTGTCTATCTGGATTCGAGTAACTGGTATTTGATGAATAACGGCTTGGGTGGCATGAAAGCCATGCTTAAAGAAGTCGCGGATGCCGTGAAATAAAATCTAATTTGCCGATTTTATAACAAAAACCCGCAGGACTTTCGGCGGGTTTTTTATATGATGATATAAATAATGAGATCAATACTTTTATAAAATGATGCGTATTTCTTTATTAAGCTTGGGTACTGCGATTCTAGCCATTCTATTGGTCATTTCAGGGATCCAGCCTTTTGATCGTACCACTTGGTGGCTTGAAGTCACGCCCGTGCTGATTGCGATACCGTTATTATTTGTCACTTATAAAACTTTTCCACTCACCCATTTGCTGTACGTACTTATTTTCTGTCATGCCATTGTGCTGATTGTAGGTGGGGCGTATAGCTATGCGCGTGTGCCTTTCGGTTTCGAAATCGCACAATGGTTTGGTTTGGATCGTAATCCCTACGACAAGATTGGGCATTTTATGCAGGGCTTCGTGCCAGCAATAGTGGCTCGTGAAATATTGATTCGAAATCATATTTTAGCCAAAGGCAAAATGCTGAGCTTTATTGTGATTTGTATTGTGTTGGCAATCAGTGCGACCTATGAATTGATCGAATGGGCTGCAGCATTGTTATTGGGACAGGGAGCAGAAGAATTCCTCGGAACTCAAGGGGATGAGTGGGATACGCAATCAGATATGTTTTTTGCCTTGATTGGGTCGATCATGGCCTTATTATTGTTATCAAAGTGGCATGATCGACAGATTGCAAATTTAATGCATGAAAATGAGTAAATGAAACTGCCGTTAAGATGCAGCAGTTTCGTTTTTCTGTGAATATTTGGCATAAGCCAGCGCAATTAATAAAATCGCCAAACCACCTAAACTTAAGACAAAACCAACCCAGATCGGTGCTAACCAGCCCATATTATGACTGAGTACCCATCCACCTAAGAATGCACCCAGAGCATTGGCAAGGTTAAATGCTGAATGATTGAGAGAAGCTGCCAGAGTTTGTGCATCGCCAGCAATATCCATGAGATGTGTCTGTAAGGCACCGCCTAAACCAATCACGGTAAAACCAATCAGGAATAAAGCTGCAATCGCGGTATAAAGATTCGACATCATAAAGCTGGCTGCGACAAAGGCAAGTGCAGAGCTGATCAGAATTCCGATAATGGTTTTAAACAGATTCTTATCGGCCAGCCAACCTGCAACCAGACCACCAATGACCATGCCTATGCCCCAAATTGCTAAAGCAATCGGCACGACACTGATATTGGCATGAGTATATTCCGTCAGAATCGGTGAAACATAGCTATACACCGAGAACATGCCACCAAAACCGATTGCGCCAACCGCAAGTGTCAGCCACATATTGATATTTTTTAGACCTGCCAATTCAGCCTTGATACTTGCACTCTTTTGCAGAGGAATATTCGGAACAAATAAGCCAACACCAATCAGGGTAATAAACGCAATTACTGCAGAAAATTCGAATCCTGCTTTCCAGCCAAATTGCTGACCGAGCCATGTGGCAATGGGTACACCAATCACATTCGCAATGGTTAAGCCCATCATCACTTGGGCAATTGCAGTAGCACGACGTTGTTTGCCTGCCAGTTCAGCAGCAACCAGCGCCGCTACACCAAAGTAAGCGCCATGTGGAAAACCTGCAATAAAGCGGGATACCAGCATGGTTTCTGGTGTTGTGGCAAAAGCTGTCGCTGCATTGGCTAACCCATAAAAAAGCATCAGGCATAGCAATAACGTTTTACGCGGAACTTTTGCGCCGAGGATGGCAATAATCGGTGCACCAACCATGACCCCAAGCGCATAAGCACTAATGAAATAGCCGGCATGAGGAACACTGACATTTAAGTCCGTGGCGATTTCCTGAATCAGACCCATAGCGACGAATTCAGTTGTTCCAATACAGAAACTACCGACAGCCAATGAAAAAATAACCAGAAATAGGGAATAATTGTGTGAGGGAGATGTGTGCAAGGGAGAGCTTGGCGAAGACATAATATCTCGAGTCTAAAAGTACCGCCGTATTATATTCGAGTCGCATTCAGAAAAGTGAAACAGCACATAATTTTTATCTCATTCTCTGCATAAGTTCAGGTCAAAAAAGATATTATGTAATGATAATTATTTTCATTTATGTATAATGCAAAACATACATATTTAGATGACAACTTTCAGGGTGGAAAAGTGAAAAAATTATTAATCAGTTCATTGCTACTTGTTTCTGGCTATAGCGCTGCACATGAACCGTATGTTGCACCAATTGCCTATACAACTGAGCAAACACAAGTGGCGATTATTTCTGGTTATGCAGAAGAAGCCTTAAACAGTGAATATGCGTTGAAAGATGCAAAGTTTGAGATCACTGCGCCGAATAAGACCAAAACCAGCATTCAAGCTGATTCCAAACTTGGTTCAGCGACAGTATTTGATTTGAAATTGCCAGAAGCGGGCACTTATCTGATCCAAACTAAGGCATCTTATCCATTGAAATACGTACAAGATCAAAAAGAATGGAAAATGTTCTTTGATATGCCTGCTGATAAAGCACCTGCAAAAACTGAGCGTGATTTTGTGATTCCTGCGGATTTAAAAGCTAAAAAAATTAGCCCAGTAGAAATCACGCGAGAATGGACGTTATTGACGTATGTAAGTAAAGAAAAACATACTCCCGTTCAAGCAAGTACAGCACCGATTCAGGTTGAGTTTTTAACGCATCCAAACGAGTTAAAGGCCAATCAGGCAGTAAAAATTAAAGTATCGAAAGCCAATAAAGCCTTAGCAAATGCCGAGGTGGTGATTCGTGCCAAAGGTACGACCGATAAGCAAGGAATCAGCTTGAAAACGGCGGCGGATGGCAGTGCTGAGCTGTTATTTCCAAAAGCTGCTGAGTATTTGATTGAAGTGAGTGAAACGGTGGATGTGAAACAAAAGCCGAGCAATCAGTTCTATAGCATTATCAGTGTTGCTGTAAATTAAGATGTGAAAAGGCTAATTCACGAGAATTAGCCTTTTTATTTCGATTTCATTTTTATTGATTAGACTCATCATCCATCGCATTGCTATAAAATTTCACACCCAGTTGAATTCGGTCACGACCATTGCTCATACGCCAGCGATTGGTATCTCTGAGTGAATAGACACAACCACAATATTCTTGTTGATAAAACTCTTCACGTTTACTGATTTCCAGCATACGTACTGCGCCACCGTGTTTACGCCAGTTATAATCCCAATATTGAATATCTGGATAATGCGCGGCAGCACGTAGCCCACAATCATTAATTTGCTGCATGTTTTTCCAACGGGAAATCCCGAGCGAACTACTGATCAGACTAAAACCATGTTCATAGGCGTAGAGGGCAGTCCGTTCAAAACGCATATCAAAACACATGGTGCAACGAATGCCTTTTTCAGGTTCATTTTCCATGCCTTTAGCGCGTGCAAACCAGTTGTCGGTATCGTAATCACAGTCGATAAACGGAATATTATGCTTCTCGGCAAAACGGATATTTTCTTCTTTACGAATCAGATATTCCTTTACCGGATGAATATTGGGATTATAAAAAAAGATCGAAAAGTCAATACCTGACTCAATCAAGGTTTCCATGACTTCCCCCGAACATGGCGCACAGCATGAGTGCAGCAGTAACTTGTCATGTCCTTCGGGTAAGCTGAGTTTTTGGCGTTCAAGCGTCTTTTGACTTTGACGGGTCATAGGCGACATGGTCTATAAAAATAATTTTATATTGTAAAAGTTTTAAATGAGTAAAACGTTTGAATTAACTGAAATATTCTCAGTTCAAGCTGAAAATTTTTAAAGCCTAAAAGTATATTTCCTTGTTTCATTATTTAAGGTTGAATAGAGTTTTTTCAAAATTCGAAAAATAATCAATAATTGGCAAGAAATTACTGTTCAAAGTTCCTTCTCCCTTAGGGAGAAGGTTAGGATGAGGGGTTTCATATAAATTTTTTCCTTGAGATTAGGATTATTAATTTTGTTAAAAAATATACATTGTTTAAATTAGAAAATTTCATTGCATAGGAAATGATTGAAATTAAATTCATGTTGAGACTTACTAATCAATTTTATGCTAAGATGAAATAAATTCAATTTTGGATGTTGCTGTGCTAGAACTCCGTCATTTAAAAACATTACTTGCGTTAAGAGAACATGGTTCATTGGTCGCTGCGGCAACTGATTTATGCCTGACACCGTCTGCAATTTCTCATCAATTAAAAGAACTTGATCATTGGTATGGGGTAGAAGTGGTGAATCGCCGTAGTCGCCCTGTCAGCTTTTCCAATGTCGGAGAGCGTTTGCTTAAACTGGCAGATGATGTATTGCCGCAAGTTCAGATTGCACAGACTGATATTACCCGTATCGTGCATGGTCAGACGGGACGAATTATTTTCTCTTCGGAATGCCATAGCTGTTTTGACTGGCTGATGCCGTTGTTGAATCAATATCGTCATCAATATCCGGATGTAGATTTGGATTTTGCCGCTGGTTTTGAGTCTAATCCACATGAGCTGTTGCAAAATTCCGAGTTTGATTTATTGATCACAGCCGATCCAATTGCCTTGAAGGGAATTGAATATTTTCCAATCTTTAAATATGAATCACGTTTAGTGCTTTCTAGTACGCATCCTTTAGTTCGTGCTGAGCAGGTTTCAGTTCAGGATTTGGCTGAAGAAACCCTGATCACTTATCCTGTCGATAAGCATCGTTTAGACATTATGGCGCATCTGTTTATTCCTGCGAATGTATATCCGAAGCATATTCGTACCACGGATCTGACTCAAATGCTGATTCAACTGGTGGCAAGTGGGCGTGGTATTGCAGCTTTACCAGATTGGGTTGTGAATGAATATGAGCAAAAAGGCTGGGTGGTAAGCCGTCGTCTAGACTGTGTAGCACCAGAAGGCCTAAGACGTACTTTGTATGCGGGCTATCGGGTAGAGGATAAAGAGAAGAACTATTTTGAAGGTTTCATCAAGCAGCTTGAAAAGTTTTCCAAGATGCGTGCCGTGTATTACGAAAATTAATTGAAGTTGATTTAAAAAATAAAGGTAGCAATCGGCTACCTTTATTTTTATGAGGCGATTAAGCAGATCATAAATGTTCTAAGACTTCCCAATCAGCAGAGATAAAATACCTGCGGCAATCAGTGGGCCGACGGGAACACCTCTCAATAAGGCAACACCTGCAACAGTACCGATCAGAAGTCCTGCGACGACATCAGGCTGATTACTCATCAACTTGACTCCGCGACCTCCTAGCCATGCAACCAATAAGCCAACGGCAATTGCTGCCAATGATTTAATACTGATAAATGATTTAAGGATGCTTTCACCACTGATCTTGCCACTTGCAATCGGAGCGAGTACGCCAATAGTGAGGATAATGATACCGATATTTAAACCATGATTCTGAATATAAGGAAAAAACTGGTTTAAAGGTGTCAGTTTGACCAAGATCAGGCAAGCGGCTGCCACCGTGACTGCCGTGTTTTGGCTAAAGATACCGCAACCTAATAAGACAAGCAGAACCACTAAATTGATATCGAATTGTGAGAACATCGCAGGGCATGGAGAGGGAAATAAAGTTGAATTATATCGTAATTTATCGAGGTTTATTTTAAAAACGGCTTTTTCTTATCTTGTGATTGAACTTTAATAACATAAATATTTGAAATTGAATAAAAATAAAGGAAGCCATTTCCAGAATTAGAAATGGCTTTTCCTGAGAAAGTTAGGCCAGTTTTTTGAAGCTTCCGTAGTATGCAATTTGTTCATCCCAGAACTGTTCCCATAAATCACAGTATTCAAGACAGATTTGACGGATTGAATCATATTCAGACTCAACGCAGGCTTGTGCCAGAACAAACCACAAATCATCTTCATGGTCATCATCAGCCGCCTCGGCGGTCGCATCATGTGAAACACCATGAACATAGTAGTAGCCGCTATCGACATCAAAACCAACCGCTTTGGTCGCTTGACGTAAAGCAGGACTGAATAAAATCACTTCTTCTTCTGCCACAGCAAGCAAAGCAGAAACGGCTTGATAGCTGTTAAACGAGTTCTCCAGATAGTTACGCACACGTTGAGCGATTAGCGAAGGTTGATAGTCATTGCGTTCAGACTGGCTCAATTCGAAGTCATTGAGAACCTCTTCGAACAATGGATAATGCGCGTATTCAGGGTTACCAGAATAATAGCCTTCCTGATCCAGACCAGGTCGGAAACCAAATTCATCCAGAATATTCAGGTTTAATAAAAACCGTGGAAACATTTTTGAACCCGATAATAAGCGTGGTTCTAATTGTTTAGTTTGGAATTGTGCCATCAGCAAAGCATCAGTAAATACCTGAACAATGGCATGTCGATATTCGAGATGAATATGTTTTAATGCCTCTTTGTCAATTACACCGTCATTTAAAAGTTGAATGGCAGGATGTCTCGAAACAGGATGATTTGAAATTTCTGCTCTTAATTTGTTCAGAAAGTTCAGATTCTTGTTCCATACGTCTGTAGAAATACTATTCTTCATTCCTTCAATAGCTTTCTGTCTTGGGTTATCAAAGTTTTCAAATTTTTTTGGCATAGTCTTGTACTCGATGAATTAATAATATTATTGCTTTTCCAATTATTTAGTTAGATTTTCTTTGGTTGATTATGGATATAACTATTGGTACAACCAAACATCTTTTTATTTGATGATTTAAATATAATATGATTTTTTTG
>NZ_LZPJ01000090.1:0-43910 GCF_001729365.1 Acinetobacter sp. YK3 | reverse complement strand
AATCCTACTGCTCCGACCATCATCTTAAAGATGAGATAAAATACCGCTAATTTAGCGGTTTTTTTACGTCTGGATTTTTTCCTATCCTAAAATATGATATTTATAAAACTTATTAAAATTATTTTGTTAAACATTTAAAAATTATAAGTGGGGGCGGGGATATGTTTTTCTATTTCATTCTGATGTTTATTCTATTCATTTTGATTGCTTATTTAAAATCACCGCATTTTAAAGGTAAAGTCGGTGAGATGCAGGTTTCAGCCGATGTGACTAAGAACCTAGGTGAGGAATATATCTTATTAAATAATTGTACGCTGCCAGATCGCGAACAAGGTACCACACAAATTGATCATATTCTAATAAGCCCTTATGGGATTTTTATTATCGAAACCAAAAATTATACAGGCTGGATTTTTGGTAATGCACGGCAAAAACAGTGGACGCAGAAAATTTATAAAAAAAGTTATAAGTTTCAAAACCCTTTGCATCAGAACTATAAACATACCAAAGTACTGGAAACGGTTTTAAATGATGTTGTAGCACCTGAATATATTCATTCGGTTATTGTATTTACCGCACGGAGTGAATTTAAAACAGAAATGCCTGAAAATGTATGTCGTGGTAAATCATGGTTAAACTATATAAAAGGTTTTAATCAAGAAGTGATTAGTCCGATGAAACAAAAAAGAATTCGTTATCGTATAGAAAAAGAAGTGCTGGAGCCTTCTTGGAAAACAGACCGACAGCATGTAGAACACTTAAAACAGAAAAAGCTGGAGAAAGAATCTTTTTCCTGATTTTGAATACTGGCGATTTACTTCATGTGATTTGCGCGATTTTACGCTTGTGGTTTGATCGAGATCACGTTAACTTGCATTTGATGTATTAACTTGTTTATACAACGATAACAGTATTGAAATGCCAGATTTGGCATAATATTGCCGCTTTTTAAAAAGAAAAAACAGAGTATAGAGATGACACAAACAGCTTTTGATTTTGTAATTATAGGTGGTGGTTCAGCAGGTTCGGTGCTGGCTGGACGATTAACAGAGAATCCTAATATTTCGGTATGTTTATTAGAAGCGGGCGGAGAGGGTAATAGCTGGCTTGTGAATACACCTGCCGCCGCTGTCATCAGTATTCCCACTAAAATTAATAACTGGGCTTTTGAAACGATTCCACAAAAAGGCCTGAATGGCCGTAAAGGTTATCAACCGCGTGGTAAATGCTTAGGTGGAAGTTCTGCGGTCAATGCCATGGTCTATATTCGCGGACATCGTAGTGACTATGATCACTGGGCAGCCTTAGGCAATACGGGCTGGTCGTATGAAGAGGTGCTGCCTTATTTCAAAAAATCAGAACATAACGAACGTATCCATAATGAATATCATGGTCAACATGGCCCCTTAAATGTCAGTGAGTTATTTTCAGATAACCCTTATCAGAAAACTTTCATCGAAGCGGCAAAACAGGTCGGTTATCCATTGAATGATGATTTCAATGGCGCTGAACAAGAAGGTTTAGGTGTTTATCAGGTCACCCAGAAAAAGGGTGAGCGCTGGAGTGCTGCGCGCGGCTATTTATTCCCTTATTTAGGAAAACGTCCGAATCTGCATGTGGTTACGCAAGCTAAGGTTTCACGTATTGTGATTGAAAATGGTCGTGCAGTTGGAGTGGAATATAGACATAAAGGTCAAACCACGATTGTCAAAGCCAACAAGGAAGTCTTGTTGTCGGCAGGGGCATTCCAGTCACCGCATATCCTGATGCTTTCGGGTATTGGCCCACGTCAGGAACTGGAAAAGCATGGTATTCCTGTTGTTAAAGAACTTGCGGGAGTGGGTGAGAACCTGCATGATCATCCGGACTTTATCTTTGCCTATAAAACCAAACTGATGGATGGCACTTTTGGTGTCTCAATGGGTGGTAGTCTGGATCTGTTTAAGCAGATCGGGCTGTACCGTAAAGATCGCCGTGGTCTGCTCACCACGAACTATGCAGAGTGTGGTGGCTTCTTAAAGAGCCGCCCTGAGCTAGATAAACCGAACTTGCAATTACACTTTGTGATCGCCGTGGTGGATAACCATGCCCGTACCATGCATATGGGGCACGGGATTTCATGTCACGTCTGTTTGTTGAATCCACGTGCACGTGGTTCAGTCAAACTCGGCGGTAAGCATGTGGATGATCCATTACTCATCGACTTTAAATTCCTTGAAGATGAACAGGATCTTCAAGATATGGTAGATGGTTATAAAGTCACGCAAAAGTTGATGCAGGCACCCGCTTTACAAGACAAAATCAAAGAAGATATGTTCACGGCCAATGTAAAAACGGACGATGAAATCCGTGAGGTTTTACGTCAACGTGTCGATACGGTTTATCACCCCGTTGGTAGTTGTAAAATGGGCGTAGATGATATGGCTGTGGTTGATCCTGAACTTAAAGTATATGGTGTTGAAGGACTGCGAGTCATTGATGCGTCTATTATGCCAACGGTGGTCAATGGCAATACCAATGCGCCTACAATCATGATTGCAGAGAAAGCGGTAGATATGATTCGGCAGGCTTGGAAGTAATTTCTAAGTTGTGGGAGCTAAGGTATTTGCCTTAGCTCTTTTTATTTGGGGTGATGTTTCGAATAGAAATTGAATAAAAATATAATTTTCCAAGACTTTGTGAAAATGATTGAAACAGTGCTTATGCGTGTTGTTCTGAGCATAAGAATCATCTGAAATTAAAATATAAGTTGGAGCTGACCTTATTTATTCAAGATATTTATATTTCGGTCATAGGTTTTGACAATTATCCTTGTCAGGATTAAGGAAAGTGTTGTTTGCTTATTTCCTCAGCCCATCAGAACAAGCTGAAAAGTGAATAACTGGAATAAAACAAAAAAGGAATATCCTATGAAATCTCTGGTCTGTCATAACGCTCAACTGCAACTTGAAGATTCGTTTGAACTGATTCCAGCCAAAGGGCAGGTCTTGCTTGAGGTGGTGCGTTGCGGGATCTGCGGTTCGGATTTGCATATGCAACATCACTGTGACCACATGCATGATTTGGCAGCACGAGTTGGTTTTAATGGTGTGGCAAAATCTTCCGATAAACTGGTTTTTGGTCATGAATTTTGTGGCAAGGTCTTGGATTATGGTCCTAAAACACGTCGGAAATTGAAAGCGGATACCTTGGTTTGTGCCATGCCTTTATTAAATGTTGATCCACAGGGTTATGTTCCGACAGGTTTGTCGCCAACTGCTTCAGGGGGCTATGCAGAGCAGGTTCTGGTGCAATCCAGTTTGATGTTTGCAGTGCCGAATGGTTTAGATGCGGATCGTGCAGCATTAACTGAGCCAATGGCAGTGGCTTTACATGCAGTACGTCGTAGCCGAATCAAGAAAAATGAACCTGCCATCGTGATCGGTTGTGGTCCTGTGGGTTTGGGTGTGATTATTATGCTGAAAGCGGCAGGCGTTAAAACCGTGATTGCCAGTGATTTTTCACCAAATCGTCGTCGTCTGGCTGAACAATGTGGCGCAGATATCTTGATTGATCCTAGACAGCAATCTCCATTTAGTAACTGGAAAGAGCTGGGCTTACTGGGCAATGTTTCTGAAGCCATTAATATGGGAATGGGGCTTTTTGATAAGGTTCAAACCTACTCATTACCGTGGGTCAATGCCATGCGAGTGGGGGATAAACTTGGAGTGTTGCCAAAACGTCCTGTGATTTTTGAATGTGTGGGTGTGGCAGGGATCATGCAGCAGATTCTGGAAGGTGCTCCCTTATTCTCACGTATTGTAGGCGTGGGGGTGTGCATGCAAAGCGATAAGATTGAACCCGCATTGGCGATCAATAAGGAGTTGGAAATCCAATATGTGTTGGGTTATACACCACTGGAGTTTCGTGACACACTGCATATGATTGCAGAAGGAAAAGTGGACTGTTCACCATTGATCACGGGTGTGGTCGGGCTGGAAGGGGTGGGCAATGCCTTTGATGCCTTACGTGACCCAGAGCAGCATGCCAAAATTTTGATTGATCCGAAACGTGCAGGATCAGCAATCGATTTGGTCAAGTCTTAATACCAAAATTAAAAAAAGCCGCTCTCATCGAAAGCGGCTTTTTTATGGGAACTTGATTGATATTTGCTTATTTAAAAGGTTTTGGTCAGCGAAAATGTCACTGTTGAATCAATTGGATTCGAGACTTTGGCGTTTGGATTACCATTACTATATTGCTGATAAAAACCGTCTTTATCCCATGCTTTGCTATAGGTCAGGCTGCTGGACAGGTTATAGGGCAATTCTTTGTTGACTGCAAAACTGGCATCCTGAAAGTTGGCTGCAGAAAAGTTTTTGATGCGTTGATTGCCATAATGGGCATTGACTGACCAGCCTTGTGTGATCGGTTGATACCAGTTCACATCCAGATAACCTGAGCCGCGAGAATGTTGGTTATTTCCCATGCCTAGCGTATCGGAATTATTGCCAAAATAGTCTTGAGTATAAGTAATGGCATATTTAACGCTTAATGGGCCGTAACTGATTTCAGGGATGATTTCCCCATAGTCAAAGCGGGTGTTGCCTGTGTCAGCTGTGGTTTTTGCGCCTGGATAATAGTAATAGGCAACTTTAGTCCCGACCGTAAAATCCCCGATCGTACGGCTATAACCCGTATATACATCCCATTCAACAGAGGCATCACGAATAAAGTGATCGCTTACAGTCGATGCCCATGTCCCTGCATAAAAACCGCTGTCATGGTTGTAGTCCAGTCCACCCTGTAAGGCAGGTTTACCCCAAGTTTGCTGGAAACCGCGTGAAACGTATTGGCTGGCCGCAGTGATATTGGCAGAGTAAGGTGAGGTGGGTTCAGTTGCGTGAGTGCTTTGAAAATAAAAAGCGAAAGGTGCAATTACGAATAAGGTTTTTTTCATCATTTCTCCCTGAATGAAGTGAAACCCGAAGCCTAAGCCTCGGGTATCCCCTAAAGGAATTTCATGCTTATTGTATTGGACGTAACGGCGCTTGGCGTGCCGGTGTTGTACCCGCTTTGTAATAACCCGCCTCTGAACGTGGCAATTTTTTACCACGGATCTGATCGGCAATTTTTTCTGCGATCATGATGGTGGTGGCATTCAGGTTACCAGTAATGATCAATGGCATGATTGAGGCATCGACCACACGCAAGCTTTGTACGCCGTGAACGCGACCTTGACCATCTACAACCGCCATCTCATCTTCACCCATTTTGCAGCTACATGAAGGATGGAATGCTGTTTCCGCATGGGTACGGACGAATTCATCTAGCTCAGCATCAGTCTGGATATGTTTACCCGGGCTAATTTCTTCACCGCGATATGGATCGAGTGCTGGTTGTGCCATGATTTCACGGGTGATACGGATTGCATCACGGAACTCGCGCCAGTCTTGCTCGGTTGACATGTAGTTGAACAGGATACTTGGATGCTCAAACGGATCCTTTGATTTCAACTTAATACGACCGCGTGACGGTGAACGCATTGAACCGACATGGGCTTGGAAACCATGTTCTTTCACTGCATTACTACCGTTGTAGTTAATCGCGACAGGCAAGAAGTGGTACTGGATATTCGGCCAGTCAAATTCTTCCGAACTACGGATAAAACCACCCGCTTCGAACTGGTTACTCGCACCAACGCCAGTACCGTTGAATAGCCACTCAGCGCCAATCGCAGGCTGGTTATACCATTGCAGGGCAGGGTAAAGTGAAACCGGTTGCTTACATTGATATTGCAAGTACATTTCCAAGTGGTCTTGCAGATTTTCACCGACACCCGGTAAATCATGAACTACATCAATGTCCATCGATTTCAGGAAATTACTTTCACCCACGCCTGAACGTTGCAGGATTTGCGGTGACGCAATCGCACCTGCGCAAAGTAAGACTTCACGTTTGACCTGTGCCTGTTTCATATTGGCTTTGTCTGCACCAATAATATATTCCACGCCCACAGCCTGTTTTTGATTGAATAGGATGCGGTTGGTGGTGGCATGCGTAATGATGGTTAAGTTTGGACGACCTTTGGCCAGATCCAGATAACCACGCGCGGTACTTGAACGACGACCATTTGGCGTTACGGTACGATCCATTGGACCGAAGCCTTCCTGTTGATAGCCATTTAAGTCATCGGTACGAGGGTAACCCGCCTGTACGCCTGCTTCAACCATTGCATGGAATAGCACATTGTTGCCATTTTTAGGCGTTGCCACTGACACAGGACCATCACCACCGTGATAATCATTGGCACCAATGTCACGAGTTTCAGCTTTTCTGTAATACGGTAGGCAGTCTGCATAAGTCCAGTCTTCCAGACCTTTCATGGTTGCCCACTGATCCAGATCCATGGCATTACCACGGATGTAGCACATCCCGTTAATGAGAGAAGAGCCACCTAAACCTTTACCACGGCCACATTCCATACGGCGATTGTTCATGTGTGGTTCAGGATCGGTTTCATAAGCCCAGTTATAGCGACGACCTTGTAATGGGAACGCCAACGCGGCTGGCATTTGAGTGCGGAAATCTAAACGGTAGTCTGGGCCACCGGCTTCCAATAATAAAACAGACACATCTTTATCTTCAGTCAGACGTGTTGCGAGCACATTTCCGGCAGATCCTGCGCCAATGATAATGTAGTCGTATGCTTGAGTATTCATCGTTATCCCTTTTGTATTCTGGAGAGTGCCAGCGCGATCAGGTGACGGCGTGGCACATAGGATTAATCTTGAGGGTGAAGGGTGAGCGCATTAGAAAATGCTTTGATACTCACCTAACTCAACTTGAATAGATTTGATACGGGTGTAATGACCCAGTGTGGTTAAGCCATTTTCACGGCCTACGCCTGATTGCTTATAGCCACCTACGGGCATTTCCGCAGGGGATTCACCCCATGTATTGATCCAGCAAATACCTGCTTCAAGCTGGTGAATAATGCGATGTGCTTTGGTAATGTCTTGAGTCACCACACCTGCTGCCAGACCGAAGTCAGTGGCATTGGCACGGCGAATCACTTCTTCCTCAGTTTCATAGCTCAGAATGCTCATGACTGGGCCAAAGATTTCTTCCTGCACAATCGCCATATCATCTTGGCAATCACTGAAAACGGTTGGTAATACATATGCGCCTTTGGCTAGATCACCTTCAGTGGCACGGCCACCACCGATCAGCACTTTCGCACCTTGCTGTTTGCCAGACTCGATGAATGACAGCACTTTTTCCATATGCGGGAAGCTGGTGAGTGGACCAAAATTGGTTTGCTCAGCCATTGGATCACCAATACGGATACGTTTTACACGTTCAACAACGGCTGCTTCAAAATCAGCGAGCATGGTTTTTGGTACAAATACACGCGTACCATTGGTACATACCTGACCAGAACTAAAGAAGTTCGCCATCACTGCAATATCAGCAGCACGATCAAGATTGGCATCATCACAAATAACCAGCGGAGATTTACCACCAAGCTCCATCGTCACTTCTTTCAACGTTGAACCCGCAGCACTTGCCATCACTTTCTTGCCAGTTTCGACACCACCAGTGAACGAGATTTTTTCAATCACTGGGTGTTCAGTTAGCCATTGACCAATATCACGACCAGCGCCTTGTACTACGTTAAATACGCCGTCTGGTAAGCCTGCTTCGGTATAGATTTCAGCAAGTTTGAATGCAGTCAGTGGCGTGGTTTCGCTTGGTTTGAAAATCATGGCATTACCCGCAGCGAGGGCAGGGGCAGATTTCCACATTGCGATTTGAATTGGATAGTTCCATGCACCGATACCAGCCACTACACCGAGGGGTTCGCGACGGGTATAGAAGAAGCTTGATTCGCGAAGTGGAACTTGTTCACCTTGAATGGCAGTCGCAAGGCCTGCGTAGTATTCAAGTACATCGGCACCCGTTACGATATCGACAGTCGATGTTTCGCTGTAGGCTTTACCTGTATCGAGGGTTTCTAACTGAGCCAGTTCATCATTACGTTCGCGTAAGATATCAACTGCACGACGTAGGATACGAGAACGTTCCATTGCGGTCATGGCAGCCCAGATTCTCTGGCCTTGTTGTGCGCTTTGAACAGCCGCTTCAATGTCTTGTTGTGACGCTTGTTGAAGTGTTGCGATCACTTCACCGTTGGCAGGGTTAATACTGGTAAATGTTTTACCACTGGTCGCTGCGACATAACGTCCGTGGATATACAATTGATGAACTTGTGCATCACTCATTCTGTTTCTCCTGCAAGGGCTTGTTCGCAAATTGCAATTGCGTTTTTACATAATCGTAAGCAATGGAACGTGCCAGCTGGCTGTCAAACTCGTCATGACTGCTTAAACTGCCACGTAACCATAATCCGTCAATCAAAGCCGCCAATCCGCGGGCGGCAATGCTTGCCTGTTGTTTATCATCGACCAACATGAGGAAATAATGTTTCAGGTTGGAATACAGGCGTTGATCATTAATTCGTTGTAAACGTCCAAGTTCGGGAAGGTGCATACTTGCAGACCAAAAGTCTAACCAGACCCGCATGGCTTGTTTGTTGACCTGACTAATATCAAAGTTGGAATCAATAATGGCCTTGATCTGGCTTTCTGGATGTGGATCTGCTTCCGTTTTATATTGGTCAGTTTTCTGACGCAAAACGTTGAGCATCTCCTGCATACAGGTATTGATTAAACCCTGCTTGTCACCAAAATAGTGACTCACAATACCGGTTGATAGTTCGGCCTTTTTTGCAATCTGTGCAATGGTGGTATTGGATAACCCCACTTCAGAAATCACATAAAATGCGGCGTTAATAATTTCTTCACGTCGCACATGTTCCGGTTTTACTCTACGCTTTGTCATGCTTATCCATTTAAAGCCCTGCCAAGGTGCTTTTTATTCAACATTTCTCAATGTAGAGCATCATAACATTTTTTTATCATACTTTTTATTGATTGAACGTTCAATCAATAAAAAGTATAATCTGTAAAAATCAATTAATTTTTGCTTGGCAAGAATAGATGTAAAGTAAGAAATCAAGGCTTCTTATGGATAAGAAGGTAAGTACTCAATAGGACTTATCACATTATTTTTTAAGAAAAATACACCAATTGCAAGGAGCAAGAACATGGTGTCAAAAAGTAATGAAGGATCCCCATCCGAACCCATACGTTTAAATTTGTTTGTTTTTTGGAGCTCTGCAATCAGTATAGGCATTTTTGGCCTATTGTTTGTGCTGTTTCCAGCCCAAAGCCAGTTCTGGCTGACCTATGTGCAAGGGCAGGCAAACAAATTATTTGGCTGGTATTACATGCTGGTCATTATTCTGTGTTTAGGTTTTGTTGCCTGGCTGGCATTTTCGCGTGTCGGACAAATTCCCTTAGGGCGAGATGACGATAAACCTGAGTTCGGTTATCTGGCGTGGGTGTCTATGCTCTTTTCGGCGGGGATTGGTATTGCCTTGCTGTATTATGGCGTGGCTGAACCTGTTGATCACTTCTTGCGACCACCCGAAGGTACAGGCGGAACAATTCAGGCTGCACGGGATGCCATGATGTATAGCTTCCTGCATTGGGGGATTCATGGCTGGGTACTGTATGCCTTATTGGGTGTAACACTGGGTTATTTTGCCTTCCGTTTAGATTTGCCGCTGGCACTGCGTTCTGCGTTATATCCGATTTTTGGTGAACGTATTTATGGTCTGGTTGGTGATTTTGTCGATGGTTTCGGGATTCTGGCGACGGTTATTTCCCTTGTGACCAATCTGGGCATTGGCGCATTAGTGTTGGTGTCGGGCCTTCATTATTTAGTACCAGACATTCCCAATAATCATACAACGCTGATTGCCGTTGTGTTATTGATGATGTTTGTGGCGACCATTACAACAGTCATCGGTATTGAAAAAGGTCTGGCATGGCTATCGCGTATCAATCTGCGTCTGTTGTATGCCTTATTGTTATTTGTGTTCCTGACTGGCCCAACTAATCATTTACTCAATGGTCTGGTGCAGAACACGGGTGATTACCTCGATCATTTCATTAGTAAAAGTTTTGACATGTATCTTTTCAATGCCAAAGCGGGTGAATGGCAGGGTGCATGGACGGTATTTTACTGGGCATGGTGGATTGCGTGGGCGCCATTTGTCGGCATGTTTATCGCACGTATTTCTAAAGGCCGTACCATTCGTGAAGTTGTGCTGGGCGTTTGTCTGGTGCCATTGGGCTTTACCTTAGCCTGGATCTCAATTTTTGGAAATACAGCGATTGATCTGATTTTAAATCAAAAGCAGCAAGCACTCGGCGATATGGTGTTGACCGATGCGGCTTTATCTCTATTCAAGCTTCTCGAATATTTACCATTCAACCCCTATATTGCTGGCATTGTTGTTGTGATTTGTTTCGTATTGTTTTTGACCCCAGTGGGTTCTGGTACACTCATGATCGCAAATCTGTCCTCGAAAGGGGGTAGCAATGAAAGTGATTCACCAATTTGGTTAAGAGTTTTCTGGTCTGTGGTCATTACCATTGTCAGTATTGGCTTGCTTTTGGCAGGGAGTTTTCACTCCATGCAAAGCGCGGTGGTACTTTGTGGTTTGCCATTTTCCGTTATTATTTTGCTGTATATGTTTGGGTTAGCCAAAGCCCTGAAGCAGGATGCTTTACGACCTCAACCGCCGCAAGTTATAGCGCCAGTAACCCCACCATCACATTTTGCAACTGAAAAATCAGAAACATTGTAATTTGGGTAATGACTTTTATTTTTCATTTTTTATTCAGAAATGTCTTTTCATTGAAGATGCAGTGGAAAGACGTGGATGAATATTTTCTTTTTGTTCTCTAACTCCCTGAGGATTGTATGGCAACAGATAATCCAAGAGCGGTTGATGATTCTACATTAGCGAATAAAGATCATTTGAATCGTGTGGTCTTTTATGTTTCAGCTCTACTTATTTTAACATTTGCACTTGTTACGATTTTTTTTAACGATTTTGCCAACCACTTATTGAATGTGGTACTGGCATGGGTCAGTGATAAATTTAGCTGGTACTACCTGTTAGCAGCGACGCTTTATCTGGTCTTTGTGGTCTTTATCGCTTGTTCCCGTTATGGCGATATCAAGCTCGGCCCAAAACATTCGAAGCCTGAGTTCAGTCTACTGAGCTGGTCAGCCATGCTGTTTGCGGCAGGGATCGGGACAGACTTGATGTTCTTCTCGGTTGCAGAGCCGCTCTCCCACTATATGAATCCTCCTGTTGGCGAAGGTCAGACCTTTGAGGCGGCTCGTCAGGGGATGGTGTGGACGCTATTTCACTATGGTTTAACTGGTTGGGGCATGTATGCACTGGTCGGGATGGCGTTAGGTTACTTTAGTTACCGCTATAATCTGCCACTGACTATCCGTTCTGCGTTATACCCGATTTTTGGTAATAAAATTGATGGCCCGATTGGCCATACCGTCGATACTGCCGCCGTCATTGGTACCATTTTTGGTATAGCAACTACTTGTGGTATCGCGGTTGTACAGATCAATTATGGTCTGCATGTACTGTTTGGCTTACCAGAGAACCTGTGGATTCAGATTGCCCTGATTGGGCTTGCGGTAATCGTCACCATTATTTCAGTGACAGCAGGGGTCAATAAAGGCATTAAGATTTTATCTGAAATCAATATCTATGCTGCAATTGGCTTGATGCTGTTTGTATTGTTCCTCGGCAATACCGAATTCCTGCTCAATGCACTGGTACAAAACTTTGGCGATTATATTAGTCGTTTCCCGAGTCTGGCACTGGAAAGCTTTGCCTTTGACCGTCCAAAAGACTGGATGAATAGCTGGACCTTGTTCTTCTGGGCATGGTGGGTGGCTTGGTCTCCATTTGTTGGTCTGTTTCTGGCACGTATTTCCCGTGGTCGTACCATCCGTGAATTTGTCTGCGGTACCTTGATCATTCCATTATTGTTCACCATTACTTGGTTATCTATTTTTGGTAATAGTGCCTTACATAGCGTGATCTTTGATGGAAATACGGCACTGGCACAAACGGTATTGACCGATCCTGCGCATGGTTTCTATGACTTGCTGGCTCAATATCCGGGCTTTGCCTTTATTGCGGGTATTGCCACCATTACGGGTTTATTGTTCTATGTGACGTCAGCGGATTCTGGCGCTTTGGTGCTTGGTAACTTCACTACCAAATTCTCCAATGTCGATAATGATGCGCCGCGTTGGTTACGTATCTTCTGGGCCACTGCAATTGGCTTATTGACGGTTGCCATGCTGATGGCAAACGGGATTACCGCCTTGCAAAGTGCCACGGTCATCATGGGATTGCCGTTTAGTTTTGTTATGTTGCTGGTAATGGCGGGTCTGTATAAGTCCTTGCGCTTAGAAGATTATCGTAAAGCCAGCCGCAGTCTGAATGCGGCACCTGTGGTGGGTAACGTTGATATTCTAAACTGGAAACAGCGTTTATCTCGCGTTATGCATCATCCAGGCAGCAGCGAAACCCAACGTATGCTCGACAGTGTATGTAAACCTGCCGTTCAGACCGTTGCGGATGAGCTGGTCAAGCGTGGCATGAGTGTCGAAGTCACGCAAGGTGAAGTGGAAGAGAGTGATACGCTGTATCATCTTGATCTCACCATTTACATCGAAGAAGAGCATAACTTCGTTTACCAGATCTGGCCTGTGCGTTATATCGCGCCGACCTTTAGTGAGCGTGGCAAACGTGGTAAGCAACATTACTATCGTTTAGAGACGTTCCTGTATGAAGGTTCACAGGACAATGACTTGGTGGGATACACCAAAGAACAGGTGATTAATGACATTCTCGATAAGTATGAACGTCACATGACTTTCTTGCATATCAACCGCATTAGTCCCGGAAACCGTCCTTTGTATCCTGATTCGCAAGATTAGTATTCGCAATAAAAAAACCTCACGTCATGTGAGGTTTTTTATTGGATAGTTTTTATAAAGCGCCGTGTTGTTGCCAAGTTTCACCTGTTTCATAAGGCGCATATTTTTGTTTTAGTTCATGTAGGGACTGGCTTTGATACAGTGCAAAAATAATCATGATCAGAAATAAGCCTGCCAGTTTGATCAGGCGTTTATTCTTATACTCATCGGAATATAAATGGAAAATACAATAGAAGGCGACAATCAGATAAGTGCAAAACAGTGAGTTAAGCACCAGATAAATCAGCAAGGCTGCCGTCACAACGGTGGCAATTCGGTTTTTTAAGACGGTTGGACGAAGGCTGAGTACATTTAAAATCAGTAAGCCAAAAGAGGTCCAGAAAAGATAAGCGCTGCCGCCAATAATCACGATATAGATGGATTGCAGGCACAAAAGTACCAGCCATACAAAAATGGAAACAATAATGAACCTAGATGCACCAGAGGATGCGGGCAAAGTGTGTTTCATATGACTTACATTGATTTTTCTAAACAGCGATATAAAAGAATTTAAAAACGGAATTTAAATAACGCTTTGCTTCTGACGCTAGTTAAAGCCACGCAGAGCAAAGAAAGCGTGCCGCCGATCAACATTGCTGGAACCACGCTGAAAAAGCGTGTCATCACACTGGACTGCAATGCGCCTAGCTCATTACTAGACGTGACAAAGATGCCATTAATGGCAGCAATACGTCCAAGCATGTCCTTGGGGGGAATAAGTTGCAGTATGGTTTGACGAATGACAATGTTGATACTGTCACAAGCTCCCATAATAATGAGAACTGCGACAGAAAAATAGAGGTGTCTGGTAACAGCAAATAACAATGTGCAACAACCAAATCCTGCAACGGCCATTAGCATGATCTGCCAAGGTCTATGTTTGGGTGGATAACGAACCAGAATCATCATCATGATCAGGCCGCCAAACGCAGGCGCAGCACGCAATAGACCGAAACCGTCGGCACCGATATGCAACACATCCTGTGCAAAAATTGGTAGCAGGGCAATGATGCCACCAAAAAATACCGAGCCAAGATCGAGAAACATGGCCCAGAAAATAATTTTAGTTTTAAAAATAAATTGCAGTGCCTGTTGCAGGCTTTTAGCAATCGATTCGGTTTGAAGTTGTGGAAATTGTCTTTTTTGTAAGCGCCAGAGTGCCACACTGCCTGTCATAAATAATCCGACGATAACGGCAAAGGTAATATCTAGATCAAGATGCGCCAGCAAAAAACCACCGATCACGGGAGCAAGGATACCGCAGGCCTGCCAGCACATGCTGGTCCATGTTGCGGCATTGGTATAAAGATGTTCGGGCACGACAAAAGGTCGTAACGAGTTAAAGCACGGACTATAAATACCGCGAATGCAGCCAAATAGAAATAAAAGACTAAAGGTCGATATTAGTAAGACGGTGGTTGTGATTTTGTCCGACTGAAACAGATCGAAGCACAGCCATAAAGCGATGGAAAGGGGAATGGCAATACTAAAGCTGATCTGCAAAATACGCTGGCGATTAAAACGGTCAGCAATATAACCGCCCCATAAAGAGAGCGCCAAAAAGGGTAAGAAATCCATGATCCCAACCAGACCGAGGATGAGTGGATTCTTGGTAATTTGATAAAGATGAAAAGCAATCAGCACTTCCTGAATCAAAACCGCAAAGGTTAAGCAGCATTGATTGATGGTCAATAACTTGAAGTCACGACAGGCAAATGCGGCAAAAGCTGAGGGGCTTACATCGGAAGGCATAGATTTAAAAAGGCACAGAAAAAATAAAACAAAAAAGGGAAGAGCCGAAACTCCTCCCTTTTGAACTCATTCCTAAGCAGAATTACTGAGCAACAGCTTCAGCTTTTTCGACTTTTTTCGCAGGAATCAAGTTTGCTGGTGTCGTATAGTTCAAGCCAAGTGTTGAGCTTGAATAATGACGGATTTGATCAAGCAATGCTGGATCATTGGCAAGATCTTGACCATAAGAACGGACAATCTCGTGCAACTTGTCATTCCACACACCTTTGGTTTGCTCTGGGAATGCTTTTTCAAGCAAGTTAAGCATGATGTAAGGTGAAGTAGAAGCACCCGGAGAAGCACCCAACAATGCTGTTACAGACTTGTCTTTAGACGCAAAGATTTCTGTACCGAATTGCAATTTAGCTGGTTTGCCCGGTTCTTTCTTGATGATCTGAACACGTTGACCACCTTGTTGTAGATGCCAGTCTTTTGGATCTGCTTCAGGATAGTATTTTTTCAACTCGTTGAAACGGTCAGCATCCGACATCAATACCTGACTTACGAGATACTGTACAAGGTCAGCATTTTGTAGACCAATTGCCGCCATTGGTAACACATTGTTTTTGTTGGTCGATGTAAGCAAATCAAGTTGTGAACCATTTTTCAGGAACTTGTTTGAATAGGTTGCGAATGGGCCAAACAATACATATTTTTTACCGTCGATATAACGGGTATCAATATGTGGAACAGACATTGGAGGCGCACCAAGATCAGCACGGCCATACACTTTAGCTGTGTGTTTTGCAGTTACCGCTGGATTGTCGGTTACAAGGAACTCACCACCTACAGGGAAGCCAGCGTATTGTTGAGCTTCTGGAAGGCCAGTCATTTGCAATAATTTGATTGCCGCACCGCCCGCACCAATAAACACAAAACGCGTTTTTACATGATCAACTTTACCAGATTTCACATCTTTGAAAGCGACAGACCAAGTGTTGTCGTCATTTTTGCTAATGCCAGTGACTTCTGTTGAAGTGCTTAGCTTGAAGTTTGGACTTTTTTCGAGATTGCCAATTAACTGTTTGGTGATTGCACCGTAGTTCACGTCAGAACCTACGTCCATACGTGTTGCAGCAACTTTTTGTTGAGGATCACGACCGTCCATCACCAATGGAGCCCATTGTTGAATTTCAGCTTTGTCTTCACTCAATTTCATGCCAGCGAATAATGGATGTTGAACCATGGCAGCATAACGCTTTTCCATAAAGTTCACATTGTCGCCCCAGACAAACGCAATATGCGGTACTGGGTTGATGAATGTATTTGGAGTTTCAAGCACACCTTGTTTGACTTGGTAAGCCCAGAACTGTTTTGCAATTTCGAACTGGCTTGCCACGTTGATGGCTTTAGAAATGTCCATTTTACCGTCTTTTTCTTCGGTATAGTTCATTTCCATAAAGCCAGAGTGACCTGTACCCGCATTGTTAAAACCGTTTGAACTTTCTTGTGCAACAGCATCAAGACGTTCATACATGCGGATGTTCCAGTCTGGTTGTAATTCGTTGAGGTAAGTACCTAAAGTGGCACTCATGATCCCGCCGCCGATGAGTACAACATCGACAGTCGGCTCGTCATTTGCAGTTTTAATTGCCTTAGACGCAACTGGTCTAAAAAGAAAGGCAATTGCAATAATAATTAGTACTACGAGCAGTACTAATAAATATTTCCAAAATTTTTTCATTCAATTTACCTTAAAAATTAAATGACGCTCTATATGACAAACGATATAGAGAGAAAGAATTTAAATGATGATACAGACGCAATAAAGGCACATCAGTCAAGGGATGGCCTTGAAACAGACGTTGGAGGAGTTAGTTCATGAATTTTACTTTAAATTAGACAGTGTTTTAGTTAACGAATGTTTCAAAGTGTACTAATCAAGTCGCTTTTAATTATTTTATGTATTTATATTGTGTAAAGTGGTGGAAAATCTCTCGTTTATGGTTTAGAGAAGTGTGTCACATTTTAACCAAATATAACGTTAATAAATTGGTTCTGGTGAAAAAAGCCGATTGGCACTGCCTTTTGTTTAGGGTTGGCTTATGCTTTTGAAAATTAGAAGAGCAAATGGAAGTTATAAAGTGAAATTAAGACAGCTCTGCCAGCGAGATCAGCAAAACTGGATGTCATTATGGCAAGGATACCAAGCTTTTTATCAGGTTGAGATCGATCCTCAAATTACAGAAAAAACATTTTCTCGTTTACTTGATCCTGATGAAGCGATGTACTGTCTGGTTTTCGAAGAGCAAGAGAAGCTGGTTGGTTTTGTGCATTTTATTTTTCATCGAAGTACATGGACGATAGGCGACTATTGCTATTTACAGGATTTATTTGTTGAACCGAATGCGCGGGTAAAAGGTTTGGGACGCAAATTAATTGAAGCTGTTTATGAAAAAGCGGCTGAAAGACAATGTTCACGTGACTACTGGTTAACGCATGAAAGTAATGAGCAGGCCAGAAGGCTTTATGACAATATTGCTATAAACGCTGGTTTTATCCAATATCGAAAAAATCTGGAATAATTTTTAAAAATCCGTTATCTGAATGCTTATGCAATTGTGCTGGAGTATCGGAACTGACTGGTTGATAGAGGATGGTAATACCTTTAGTACGGAAGAAGAGGTATTGCAAGGATGACCTCTTCTCAATAAGCTTTTTTTATTTTAATTGATGGCTATAAATATGGGTGTCTTTTTTACTCTCATACACTGAGCCATCTACCCAAAAAACTTGGTCAGAGTTTGCTTCAACTCCTAGTACTCTGAGATAACCTTTAATTGCTAATTTTTGCCAAGATGTACCCCAGTCTTTTGAATAAAAGACTGCAGTTGCAGAAACTGTTCCTCCAGAGCTTGTTGGTTTGCGCCAAGTACTTGGTTGCAAAATGCGCGCTGCAATATGTTCACTCATTGTGGTAATCAAAAGTGCATCATGGGTTATCCAAATATCATAAACATATGAAGAACCATTAAAAGGTGAAAAAGGATGGGGTAAAGTTCCATGTATTTTCCAACTTAAATTTTCTGGGAGTAACTCTGCAATCACATCTTGATCTTGATCCATATAATTCTGAATGGTAATAACTTTACCTTGGGTATTCTGCGCTAATTTCTTGATTGCTAAACCCTGAATGCGCTTAACTTCACCCATGACCCATTTATCATTGATTCGATCAAGTTTAGCTTGGGTTGTCACTTGAAATGAGCCTGTAGTTAGAGCTCGACTAAAAACCTGTGTTACCCATAAGATTGCATGATCATTATGTAACTGAGTAATAAAAGCTTTTATTTCTCCAAGATCATCGGCCTTCCAGTCTGGGTCTAAATTGGATTTATCTGTCAGAGAAGTGATATCAAATAGAAGAGGGGCGGAAGCCATAATGGTTTCTATATTTTTTCCTTGATCTTTAGAAAAATAAAGTCCACTTGGTTGATTAGCTGCCAGTCCTTCTGTTGGTTGCTCAAAGGCAAAGTCTTTCCATACCCAGAGTGCATTGTCTTTATATGCTGTAGGACGAACCGTCCATGCTTGTTGCTCAACTGAGGAAAAAAAGCCTTCGTTCTGAATTTTCCAATGACGGCCTTGATCATCACTACGGAATACGGCAGTTTGTTTTGAATAATCTTGTTGACCTTTATTAAGATCCGTTAAGACTAATACGCTATTTAATATGGGCACTAAACAACCCACTCCTTCAAATCGTGCGACTTCTTCGAAATGCCCCTGATCATTAAGTCGTGAGATGTATGTGATCGGTATCTCTTTACTGAATCCGAGGAAGTTGCTGTACTCGTCAGCTTTTTTAGGAGGGAGTAATGTGTTTAGATCGAAAGATTTGCTAGGCTTATCATAACTAAAATATGTGGAATCACTTCGGGCGACTAACCATGTTCCACTGGGAGTGATTTTTATGCCTGTACAATATTGTTGCATTTCTCTTTGGAAAGGGCTCTCTACACTACCAATAATTTTATTTTGTGGCTTTTCGCCCAGCCACTCATATTTTGCTGCCGTTATAATAGTGAGGTAGATTCCTAATATTGTAAGAATTAATACAATAAAAAACCATTTAAGGCGAACGTAAGACATTGGATTCGAAAGCTCGTTATTTGTTATTAATAATCTAAACGTGACATAAATAAAGGTTAAAATTTAAAAATATTTTTGCTACTGAGATAAGAATAATATACAACATAAGATATTTATAATCTTATGCCACGTTATTATTAGATAACAACGTGGCATAATCAAATTTACCAGCTTAACGCGCCACCAGTTTGGTAATCCGTTACACGCGTTTCAAAGAAGTTCTTCTCTTTACGCAAGTCCATCATCTCAGACATCCAGCCAAACGGGTTAGTTACACCAGCAAACTGCTCTGGTAAACCAAGTTGCGCTAAACGACGGTTACAGATGAACTTCAAGTATTCTTCCATCATGCTTGCGTTCATACCCAATACACCACGTGGCATTGTGTCACGCGCATATTCGATTTCAAGCATAGTGCCTTCAAGAATCATTTGAATCACTTCTTCTTGGAACTCAGCTGTCCACAAGTGCGGGTTCTCGATCTTGATCTGGTTGATCATGTCGATACCGAAGTTCAAGTGCATAGATTCATCACGCAAGATATACTGGAACTGCTCAGCAACACCATTCATCTTGTTACGACGACCCATACTCAAGATTTGAGTAAAGCCACAGTAGAAGAAGATCCCTTCAAGAACACAGTAGAATGCGATCAAGTTACGAAGTAAACGTTGGTCGTTTTCAGGTGTACCTGTATTGAAAGTAGGATCACTTAAAGATTGAGTGTACTTCAAGCCCCATGATGCTTTACGCGCAACACTTGGAATCTCACGATACATGTTGAAGACTTCGCCTTCGTCCATACCCAAAGATTCGATACAGTATTGATAAGCATGGGTGTGAATCGCTTCTTCAAATGCTTGACGTAAGATGTATTGACGGCATTCTGGGTTGGTAATGTGACGATAAATCGCCAATACCAAGTTGTTTGCAACCAATGAATCGGCAGTCGAGAAGAAACCTAAAGAACGCATGATAATGGTACGCTCATCTTCGGTTAAGCCATTTTCAGACTTCCAAAGTGCGATATCGTGGTTCATGTTGACTTCTTGCGGCATCCAGTGGTTTGCACACCCGTCAAGGTACTTCTGCCAAGCCCACTCGTATTTGAATGGCACAAGCTGGTTCAAGTCTGCGCGACAGTTGATCATCGCTTTATCATCAACCTGAACGCGCTGAGCACCCATTTCAAGTTCTTCTAAACCTGGTGCAACGTCTAAGTGTTCTAGGGCTGCAGATGCTCGAGCCAGCGAATCGGCTGAATCTGTTGATCGCACGGTACTGGTTCCAGCGGATTGTGGAGCTGCCACGCGCGGCGATGGTTGCTCTGAATCAGATACCACTTGCGTATTAACCGTTTTTTGCGTGTCGATGGGCGCAGACTTGTGTTCAGGTGCAGTCGGTTTTTGCGAATCATCTTCAAAATCGTCCCAACTAAGGATAGACATATCAATTCTCTCTTCGTTGCTTTATATCTTTTATGAAGACATCTCAATCAAGAAGATGTCCTTACTATACGCTCAATTTGTGTAAGCAAAATTAAGTTTTATTGATTGATTTTTTATAAGTGACCAGTGGGCACTGACAATCCCTAAGACTTATTTTGATTACGCTGTTGTCTACGTATTTTAAAAAACGCGTAAACGAGGGGGATATAAAACACTAGAAAGGCACAAATCAGAACAATCACACCAAATTGATAATTATGACTGAGATGGAACATGATCTATGCCTCTATAGATTTAAATCTTGCAAGGCCCTTCCAGAGTGAGAAGGGCGTATGCGGATTCAATTACTGACAAGCTTCACAGTCTGGATTGTCGATTGAACAAGCCATTGGTACTGGTGCTGCTGTCGTAAAACCATCTTCTTCAACTGGAGTTTCTGGTTTTTTCTCTGCAACCGCCGCAGGTGCTGCTGCAACCACAGGCGCTTCAACCGATGCTGGTTTTACTGCATTGAGTGCACCAGTATTAATTGTTGATTTCTCAGCAGAGGTCGCACCTAAAGCTCGGAGGTAATATGTGGTTTTAAGACCACGTAACCATGCCATCTTATAAGTGATGTCAAGTTTCTTACCGTTCGCGCCAGCGATATAAAGGTTCAATGACTGTGCTTGGTCGATCCATTTTTGACGACGTGATGCAGCATCTACGATCCAGCGTGTATCAACTTCAAACGCTGTTGCGAAGATTGCTTTTAATTCGTCAGGAATACGTGCAATCTTTTGAACCGAACCTTCAAAGTGTTTCAGGTCATTTACCATCACTGTATCCCAAAGACCACGTTCTTTTAATGCACGAACAAGGTAAGGGTTGATCACAGTGAATTCACCAGACAGGTTAGATTTCACATACAAGTTCTGGAATGTTGGCTCAATTGATTGAGACACACCACAAATGTTTGAAATGGTTGCTGTTGGTGCAATCGCCATCACATTCGAGTTACGCATACCGTCTTTTTGAACTTTGGCACGTAAAGTGTCCCAGTCTAAACGTTGTGTACGATCCACTTCGAACATGCGTTCTGGACGTGATTTTGCAACGATTTCTAAAGAGTCGATTGGTAAGATACCTTGATCCCACAATGAACCTTTGAATGTTGAGTAAGCACCACGTTCGATTGCAAGGTTGCTTGATGTTTCGATTGCGTAGTAGCTGATCACTTCCATTGATTCATCAGCAAAATCAACTGCTGCGTCAGAACCGTAAGCAAGATTCATTTCATATAATGCATCTTGGAAGCCCATGATACCCATACCCACTGGGCGGTGTTTCATGTTTGAGTTTTTCGCTTGTGGAACAGCGTAGTAGTTGATGTCGATTACGTTATCGAGCATGCGTACCGCAGTTTTTACTGTACGAGCAAGCTTCTCACGATCTAACACACCACCTTGAACGTGTTGTACAAGGTTGATCGAACCTAAGTTACATACCGCGATTTCGTCTTGGTTTGTGTTTAAGGTAATTTCTGTACACAAGTTCGATGAGTGAACCACGCCCACGTGTTGTTGTGGTGAACGTAAGTTACATACATCTTTGAACGTGATCCACGGATGACCAGTTTCGAATAACATCGAAAGCATTTTGCGCCATAAGTCTTTCGCACGTACTTTCTTGTGTAGCATGTTTTGTTCTTTTGCTACAGCTTCGTAGTGTGCATAACGCTCAGCAAATTCAGCACCTGTTAAGTCATGCAGGTCTGGTGTTTCAGAAGGGGTGAACAGTGTCCATTCCGCGTCTTCAAATACACGTTGCATGAATAGGTCAGGAACCCAGTTTGCAGTGTTCATGTCATGGGTACGACGACGGTCATCACCTGTGTTTTTACGTAGCTCTAGGAATTCTTCAACATCCAAGTGCCAAGTTTCGAGGTACGCACAGACTGCACCTTTACGCTTACCACCTTGGTTAACCGCAACCGCTGTATCATTTGCAACTTTAAGGAATGGTACAACACCTTGTGATTTACCGTTGGTGCCTTTGATATAAGAGTTCAATGCACGTACAGGTGTCCAGTCATTACCTAAACCGCCAGCCCATTTTGACAGCATTGCGTTGTCACGCATTGCGCCATAAATGTCATACAGGTCATCACCAATCGTGGTTAAGTAACAGCTTGATAACTGTGGACGTAACGTACCTGAGTTAAACAGGGTTGGTGTAGACGCCATGTAATCGAAGCTAGACAATAAGTCATAGAATTCGATTGCGCGGTCTTCTTTATGTTCTTCGTTGAGTGCAAGACCCATCGATACACGCATAAAGAATAATTGTGGTAATTCGAAACGTACGCCATTCGAGTGAATGAAGTAACGGTCAAATAAAGTTTGTAGACCTAAATAGGTAAACTGGTTTGAGCGCTCTGGCTTGATTGCAGCTGCCAATTTTTCAAGGTCAAAGTCAAGCAGGTCAGCAGAAAGAAGATCAAGCTCAATACCTTTCTTCAAGAAGGTTTCTAAAGCATTGCCTTCAGGTGTATCTGAAGGTAGACCTAAGAATTCAAGACCTGTGCTCACCAATTCATTTGATAATAAACGTGCAGTCACATAAGTATAGTTTGGCTCTTGTTCGATACGCGTACGGGTCGCCATCATCATGGTCGTCGCGATATCGCTTTCTTTTACGCCGTTATATAAGTTTTTAACGGTTTCATCAACGATCGCTTGAACATCAATACCTTCCAAACCTTCGCTTGCCGTCTGGATGGTTGCAGTCAACGCATCAAGATCTAATGGCTGGAGCTGGCCATTGCTGTCGGTGATCTGAAGAGTAGGGTGATGGTTCGCACCAGTTTGCTGACGGGCACTTGCGCGTTGGTCACGATAGATCACATACGCACGGGCAACTTTTTGCTCGCCAGTACGCATCAGGGCCAATTCAACCTGATCCTGAATTTCTTCGATATGAATCGTGCCACCAGAAGGTAAACGACGGTTAAATGTGTTCATAACCATTTCTGTAAGTTGGGTGATGCGGTCATGGATACGACTAGAGTCAGTACCTTGTTGACCTTCAACAGCTAGAAATGCTTTCCCAATCGCAACAGAAATTTTCTCGGCATTAAATGGCGCAATCTCACCGGTGCGCTTAATGACCTGAAGTTGGCCAGGAGTAGAAGTGATGATGCTCATGTCAGCATAGCTCCATTATCATCTATTTTTATGTTCATTGACCGTTTGAATCGAGCAAAAAGCATGCCACGATGTTTGAGGGATAAACACAATACTTAGTGGTTAAAGTTTATTTTCAACACAAGATACGGGATTTTTAGTACTAGATCAATCCTTGACATTTTACTAATTTTTTTTTCATGTCTTAACTGCTGAATTCACAGGGACATAGCATAACAAAGCCATTAAAAAAGGCTTATAGATAACTCTGTGGATAAGTCAAAAAACAGACACTTAAATTGTTATAGGCGAAGAAAGAAACAAATTGTTTAACATTGGCACAAAATCTATACTAAACATCCATCCTGAAGAAAAAACGCTTACAATTCTGAAAAATATATTAAAATTCATAATTTTAATAAAAAGATAACAAAACAGGGTGAGCGTGTATCAGTTTGGTGAACGGCTACTTGTTTACAATGTAAACGTGTGTATATTGCAATTCATAAACCAATGTATCTGTCAGATTTCATAGACAGATTCACTCAGATTTTAGGGGCAACAAATGAGCCAAGAAGAAAAGTTACCGAAGATTTTGATTGTTGAAGATGACGAGCGTTTAGCGCGTTTAACCCAAGAGTATTTGATTCGTAACGGTTTAGAAGTTGGTGTTGAAACTGATGGTAATCGTGCCATTCGTCGTATTATCAGCGAGCAACCAGATTTAGTGGTTCTCGATGTGATGTTACCTGGTGCAGATGGCTTAACCGTTTGTCGTGAAGTTCGTCCGCATTATCATCAACCCATCTTAATGTTAACTGCTCGTACCGAAGATATGGATCAGGTACTTGGTCTGGAAATGGGCGCAGATGACTATGTTGCCAAGCCTGTTCAGCCACGCGTACTGTTAGCGCGTATTCGTGCCTTATTACGTCGTACAGATAAGACGGTTGAAGACGAAGTTGCACAACGTATCGAGTTTGATGATCTTGTGATTGATAACGGTGGTCGTTCAGTGACTTTAAATGGTGATCTGGTTGATTTCACCAGCGCTGAATATGACTTGTTATGGTTACTTGCTTCAAATGCAGGCCGTATCTTGTCTCGTGAAGATATCTTCGAGCGTTTACGCGGTATCGAATATGATGGTCAAGACCGTTCGATTGACGTACGTATCTCGCGTATCCGTCCAAAAATCGGTGATGATCCAGAAAATCCAAAACGTATTAAAACAGTACGTAGTAAAGGTTATCTCTTCGTTAAAGAAACCAACGGGATCTAAATCCCTGGAATCCTCCTTCTTTAAGGGGGATTCTTTCCTTTCTGCTAAGGACTTGCGTAGCAGGCTGCTCAAGCGGGGTTTTAATGAGCTTGGAATTATTTAGCTTATGGTAAGTCGAGTACTGAAAAACAGCATATTCTTGCGTATTTATGCTGGCTTGGTGGTTTTAGTTGTTGTCGTTGCCGCATTTTGTTATTTGCTGGTGCAGATTATCAACTACCAACGGGCGCAAGAATATCGTGAATCTCTGACCGATGGCATTTCCTATGTCATTAGTGAGGGGGTATCTCGCCAGCCAGAAAAACAACAGAAACTCGACTGGATTTCCGATGCATCTGATTTGCTGGAATTACCCATCTACTATGTGGATGCGGAACGGGTAGAGTTATCGCGTACCGAGAAAAAGCGCATTGCCGAGCAAAAGTCGGTGGTTCGTTATGATGCCAATAATGGGATTGGCTATATTATTATCGGTCTAAAAGACGATCCCAAGCATTTTCTCTATATCAAAGTGGATAAAATTGGCGAACGCCAGATGAAGGCGCTGCCGATTTTTGTGCTGGATTATTTGATTTTCTATCCCGGACAAGAGCGCGAATATTTAGACCGAATCAAAAAGCATTTCTATTATCCGATTGAAATTGCAGATATTAAAGATATTAATTTGGATTCAGAGCAAATTGGTCGTTTACGCCAAGATCAAAGTATCTTGCTTTATAAAGACAGTGCAACAGTCCGTGGCACGACCATTTCAATTGTGTCTCCAATGCCAAACCATCCTGCACAAGTGCTGATCTTAGGCCCAGTGCCGATGTTTAACTGGATGCCATTCCAGCTTTCAGCAGGGATTACCTTATTCAGCTTATTCTTACTGAGTTTGGGTGTTTACGGTTTGATTCTGCCGCTTGAACGTAAAATCCGTCAGGTACGTTATGCCTTGAACAAGATGAAGTCAGGTGATTTGTCTTTACGTGTTCCGATTGAAGGAACCGATGAAATGGCGAATCTGGCATCAAGTTATAACAATATGTCGGATCATATTCAGCGTTTGATTGAAGCACAGCGTGAATTGATGCGTGCGGTATCACATGAACTCAGAACCCCTGTTGCACGAATCCGTTTTGGGATGGAAATGCTGGCAGAGGAAGATGACTATAATTACCGTATCCAGCAAGTCGACATGATTGATAAGGATATTGAAGCACTCAATACCCTGATTGATGAAATCATGACCTATGCCAAACTGGAGCAGGGCACACCATCTCTCGATTTTGAAGAAATTGTACTGGTTGAAGTTCTAGACCAAGTGGCAATGGAAACGGAAGCGCTGAAGACACAAAAAGAAATCGAGTTGATTGCACCACCAATGGCGTTGCAGGTCGATGCAGAGCGTCGCTATCTACACCGTGTGGTACAGAATCTGGTTGGAAATGCCGTGCGCTACTGTGACCATAAGGTGCGTATTAGTGGTGGTATCCGTGCCGATGGCAATGCCTATGTCTGCGTTGAAGATGATGGGCCGGGGATTCCTGAGCAGGAGCGCGCCCGTATCTTTGAAGCCTTTGCGCGTCTGGATGATAGTCGTACTCGTGCTTCAGGTGGTTATGGACTTGGTTTGTCGATTGTCAGCCGTATTGCTTACTGGTTTGGTGGTACCATTCAGGTTGATCAGAGTCCAAATCTAGGCGGTGCACGTTTTATCATGACTTGGCCCGCAAAACGATATAAGCAAGTCTTAAAGAAATAATTAAAGAAAAAGGAATGGCGAGTACCATTCCTTTTTTGTTTTAAAGCCAATAAAAAAGCCAAAGCGATAAACACCTTGGCTCAATTGAAATAAAAACTTTTAAATCAATTCATCTACTTTTACTCATGAACCGAAGGATCTGGTTCGATCAATGGTTTGCCTGAGCGCAGCGCATGTAATGCGTCGGCATTGAAATCAATGAGTAGGGAATTGTTTTTAATATCGATTTTATAGCCTTGGATCAGTGCCTGATCTCCATTTAAGGTTTCGACCTTATAACTGTCTGCAATATTAAGAATGCTTTCTAAATTAGTTGTGGTTGCGGCAAAATCCTCTCTAAATACTTCATAGATATCTCTTAAATCGAAAATTGCATTATCAGCATCTGGATGTTTTCGAACATAACTTTCTATATGACGCATGAGTAGTTGTGAAAAAAAGAAATAATCCGAGTCGTGTGTGTATTCTAGATGCATGTTTTTCTCCTTCTTTGCTTCTATTAGAATAACGATCTATTGCTCGAGCTGTGTATAAAGATAATTAAAGTATTTAGCTGAATTGCAACATATTATGTCGAAATGACAACTTGATTTCAGTGCGGTCTTTTAGTCGGAGAAAGTGCCTGATCTGCCTGTTTAAATCATTGTTTAATAGAATAGGGATTCTCCGCTTGATAAATACAAATATAGAGAGTGATTTGAATAAATTTTGTTTAAATTTTCAGCACAAATTTGTATCAATGCAATGATTTAGTTCGTGCTGCTATATTTAGGAACATTACGCAGAAATGATGAATGTTTTTGATGCACTAATAAAGAAAAAAATGATCAATATAGAGTCTTTGATTAGATAATTCGATTTCTAGGGGTGAATTAACCATGATCTTGTATATATCAGTAACTTTATGGACAAAATCATCCGAAAGACTAAAGCGCTTCAACTAGCATGAGAAATTAGAAATCAGGTACAATTGGCGGGATTAATTTTGTGTTTGGTGTATTTGAAGGCCAATACATACATTCTTTGTTAAAAATAGGCCTGCCAGGAGTTATCCCCGCATGAGTGCCATTACTCCATACGATTGGGCAATTATTGCCTTCGTGATCGGCGTTACATTTCTTTGCGTTTTTATGCTCACTGTTCCCTTACTCCTAGGGGGTAAAGCATGGGGACGTGCGAAGCAAGAGCAGTTTGAGTCAGGTGTAGTTGGTGCGGGCGGTGCTCGTATCCGCTTGTCTGCCAAGTTCTATTTAGTTGCAATTTTCTTTGTGGTTTTCGATCTGGAAGCCCTCTATCTCTACGCTTGGTCAACTTCAGTTCGTGAAGTCGGTTGGGTTGGTTTTGCAACTGCCGCAGTCTTTATTCTAGTTTTATTAATTGGTTTGATTTACGAACTTTCAACAGGCGCACTCAACTGGGCTCCTTCTGATCGTCGTAAAGCTGCTGGTGTTAAAACTAATATCGGTTCGCCAAATATGAACATTGCTGACATTACCCGATTCAATAACATTGAAGAGTTGGTTGTCGATCCTACTGGTCATATTCCAGCACAGTCTTCTGGTCGTGTTAAATCTAAAACACCGACTACCTCAACATCTGAACAGGAGTAAGTCGGGATGAAATATACTTTAACCCGTGCGAATCCGGATGCCGATCAATATCCATTACAAGATCGTCAAATTGTCACTGATCCCCTTGAGGAAGAAGTTAATAAAAGTGTGATGATGACACGTCTTGAAGATGTGTTGCATACAGCGGTGAACTGGGGGCGTAAAAACTCTTTGTGGCCATTTAACTTTGGTACTTCATGCTGCTACGTTGAATATGCAACCACATTAACCGGCGTTCATGACTTGTCACGTTTTGGTGCCGAGGTTATTCGTGCTTCACCGCGTCAGGCAGACTTGATGATTGTTGCAGGGACCTGCTTTGTCAAAATGGCACCTGTAATTCAACGTTTGTATGAACAAATGCTTGAGCCTAAATGGGTTATTTCAATGGGTGCTTGTGCTAACTCTGGTGGTATGTACGACATCTATTCCGTGGTTCAGGGTGTAGACAAAATTATTCCTGTTGATGTGTACATCCCAGGTTGTCCACCTCGTCCAGAAGCATTGATTCAAGCATTGATGTTACTTCAAGACCAAATTCAACTAGAGCGCCGTCCACTTTCAGCGGTTATTGGTGATGATCTTCAGCCTGTGTATAAGCCAAAGATGATGCCAGAACGTGACCGTAAAAATGCTGAACGTATTGCGGTAAAAAACTTACGCTCTATGGATGATATTAAATAATTTTAACGATGAGTTTTTGACATATCCCGTGATGGATATGGTCATCGGAAAAATTGCCAGAATTTGTATTAAATAGGAAGCCAAGCCAATGGCTGAAACTGACATTGCTATGCCAGAATCAACTCCAGTTGATTCACGCCCAGCATTTGCAATCGTAGAAGAGCTCAAAACCAAATTTGGTGAGAACTTTTACGTGCAGGCGACTTTTGAAGAGTTTCCAACAGTCTGGGTTGAGCGCGCACGCGTGCAAGAAGTCCTCATGTTCCTCCGTAAAGTGGAACGTCCTTATGTCATGCTGTTTGACTTGTCAGCGGTAGATGAGCGTTTACGTGTTCACCGCGATGGTTTGCCAGCATCTGACTTCACTGTGTTCTATCATTTGTTATCGCTTGAGCGTAACAGTGACATCCGTATCAAAGTTGCGTTGAATGAAAATGATTTAAGCATTCCAACGGCAACCAACATTTGGCCAAACTCCAACTGGTACGAGCGTGAAGCTTACGATATGTTCGGTATCGATTTCGCAGGGCATCCAATGCTCCGTCGTATCTTGTTACCAACCTATTGGGAAGGTCATCCGTTACGTAAAGAATATTCTGCGCGTGCGACAGAATATACGCCGTACATGCAAGACCAGGCAAAGCAAGATTTCGAACAAGAACACTTACGCTTTGTACCAGAAGACTGGGGTCTAAAACGCGGTAATGATGACGAAGACTTCATGTTCCTGAACTTGGGTCCTAACCATCCATCTGCGCACGGTGCGTTCCGTGTGGTCTTACAGTTAGACGGCGAAGAAGTTAAAGACTGTGTGCCTGATATCGGTTATCACCACCGTGGTGTGGAAAAGATGGCTGAACGTCAAACATGGCATTCATTCATTCCTTATACGGATCGTGTTGACTACTTGGGTGGTTGTGCGCAAAACATGCCATACGTGATGGCTGTTGAGCAAATGGCAGGGATTAAAGTTCCTGAGCGTGCACAAGTCATTCGTGTCATGTTGAACGAATTATTCCGTATCAATAACCACTTGTTGTTCTGTGGTACAGCGATTCAGGATGCGGGTGGGATGACACCAGTATTCTATATGTTCGCAGACCGTCAAAAAGTCTATGACATCGTTGAAGCGATTACCGGTTACCGTATGCACCCAGCATGGTTCCGTATCGGTGGTACAGCACACGACCTTCCAAACAACTGGCAAAAACTTGTTAAAGAATTGCTAGAGTGGATGCCGAAGCGTTTGAACGAGTACTACACTGCTGCACTTAAAAACTCGGTATTTATTGGTCGTACGCGTAACGTTGCGCAATACGATGCTAAATCTGCGTTGGCTTGGGGTGTAACGGGTACAGGTTTACGTGCGACGGGTATCGATTTTGATGTTCGTAAATATCGTCCATACAGTGGTTATGAAAACTTCGACTTTGATATTCCAGTGGAATATGAAGGCGATGCATACGCACGTGTCTTGGTTCACTTCCGTGAAATCACTGAATCATTGAAAATTATTCAACAGTGCTTGGATAACATGCCATCTGGTCCATATAAAGCGGATCACCCATTGGCTGTTCCACCACCAAAAGACAAGACATTACAAGATATTGAAACCTTGATTACGCACTTCTTGAGCGTATCTTGGGGTCCTGTAATGCCAGCAGGCGAGTCTTCATTTATGACTGAAGTTGTGAAGGGTGCGAGTACGTATTACCTCACTTCAGATAAGTCAACCATGAGTTATCGTACGCGTATTCGTACGCCAACGTTCACGCATTTACAGCAAATGCCATCTGTGATTAACGGCAGTCTGGTTTCTGACTTGATCATTTATTTGGCGACCATTGACGTGGTTATGGCTGACGTGGATCGCTAGGGGTAAACGATTATGATGATTTTGACTGATAAAAAACCACGTGTGAATGTTGAAGGGATTTTGACTGCTGACGAAATCCATGAGATTGAACATCACATTGGTCATTACCCATACCCACGTGCAGCCTCTCTGGATGCATTGAAGTGTGTACAGCGCCGTAATGGCTGGGTAGATGACGCACAAATGAATGCGATTGCACAATTGCTCAGCATGAGTGTGGCAGATCTGGAAGGCGTAGCAACGTTCTATAACCGTATCTACCGTCAACCTGTTGGCCGTCACGTGATTTTATTGTGTGACTCGATTGCATGCTTCTTGATGGGTGCAGAAACTTTGGCAGAAGCGTTCCAGCGCGAGTTGGGAATCCAGTATGGACAAACCACAGCAGATGGTCGTTTTACCTTGCTCCCAATTTGCTGTCTAGGCAACTGCGATAAAGGGCCAACTTTAATGATTGATGAAGATACCCACGGTTTAGTGGATGTGTCATCAGTTAAACAGTTATTGGAGAAGTATGTATGAATACTGAACCAAAACCAATTTATGGCGACGGTAATCCAGAAACTCATCCGCTGACTTGGCGTTTGAGCAAACAAGATGCAGTACGTAATGCTGACGAGTACGAAACACTAGAAGGCTATGCAGGCTTTAAAAAAGCACTGAGCATGCCACCAAAAGATGTACTTGAAGTCATTAAGGCTGCAACAGTAAAAGGTCGTGGTGGTGCAGGTTTCCCAGCAGGGATCAAATGGTCATTGATGGCGCCAAATGATGGCGGCCCTCGCTATTTGATCTGTAATGCCGATGAAATGGAACCGGGTACCTTTAAAGACCGTTTGTTGATGGAAAAACTTCCACATCAATTGATCGAAGGTATGTTGATTGCAGGTTATACCCTAGAGGCAACTCAAGGTTATATCTTCATCCGTGGCGAATATATCGAAGCAGCTCAATACTTAAATGAAGCATTAGAGCAAATCCGTGCTAAAGGTTACCTAGGCGAAAATATCCTCGGAACTGGCTGGAACTTTGATTTACACGTTCATACTGGTGCAGGCCGTTATATTTGCGGTGAAGAAACTGCATTGATTAACTCGCTTGAAGGCCGTCGTGCCAATCCGCGTACCAAGCCGCCATTCCCGCAAGTTGCAGGGGCATGGGGTCGTCCAACGATTGTCAACAACGTTGAGACCTACAATAACTTGCCAGCAATCATGTTGCGTGGCCCTGAGTGGTATATCAACCTTTCAGCAGGTAAGTCAAAAGATCCAGGCACCAAGATTTATGGCGCATCAGGTAAAGTCAAATTCCCTGGTCTTTGGGAACTTCCATTCGGTACAACTGCGCGTGAAGTGATTGAAGAACATGCGGGCGGTATGCGTGATGGTTTGACCTTGAAAGCTTGGTTACCAGGTGGTGCATCAACTGACTTCTTGGCAGCTGAACACATTGACCTACCAATGGATTCTGAAAGCATCATGAAAGCAGGTTCACGTTTAGGTACGTGTCTGTTGATGGTGGTCGATGAAACTCAATGTATGGTCTCTGCTACACGTAATTTAGAAGAATTCTTTGCGCGTGAATCATGTGGTTTCTGTACGCCATGCCGTGATGGTTTACCTTGGGCAGTTAAAGCGCTTAAAGCACTGGAAACAGGCGAAGGTAAGAAAGAAGATATCGACCATTTACAAGAGCTTACTCGTAAATTATGGATTGGTAAAACTTTCTGTGCTCACGCACCAGGTGCGATGGAGCCGCTTATGGGCGCACTTAAATATTTCCGTAGCGAGTTTGAAGCAAAGGTTAAAACCCATGCTCCAGCTCTAGACGTAGAACAAGCTTAAGGAATTCGACTATGGCTACAATTCATGTCGATGGAAAATCGTATGAAGTCAACGGCTCAGAAAACTTGCTACAAGCATGTCTCAGCCTTGGCATCGACATCCCGTATTTTTGTTGGCACCCATCCTTAGGTTCTGTTGGTTCTTGTCGTCAATGTGCGGTGACTCAGTATGCGAATCCTGAGGACACACGTGGACGCTTGGTGATGTCATGTATGACACCTGCTGCCGACAATACCTATATCTCGATTGAAGACAAAGAAGCAACGGATTTCCGTGCGTCGATCGTTGAATTCTTGATGACGAACCACCCACACGACTGCCCAGTCTGTGAAGAAGGTGGTCATTGTCATTTACAAGATATGACGGTGATGACTCAGCACGATCGTCGTCGCTACCGCTTTACCAAACGTACTCACTATAACCAAGAGTTAGGTTCGTTTATTGCGCATGAGATGAACCGTTGTATCGCTTGCTACCGTTGTGTGCGTTACTACAAAGACTATGCTGGCGGTACTGACTTTGGTGTTTATGCCAATGCTTCACGTGTGTATTTCGGTCGTCCAGAATCAGGCACTTTAGAATCTGAATTCTCGGGTAACCTGACTGAAGTATGTCCAACAGGTGTATTCACGGATAAGACGCATTCAGCACGTTATAACCGTAAATGGGACATGCAGTATGCGCCAAGCGTATGCTTCGGCTGTTCTTCTGGTTGTAACATCTCTCCGGGTGAGCGTTATGGCGAAATCCGTCGTGTTGAAAACCGTTTCAACGGCTCAGTCAACCAATACTTCCTTTGTGATAAAGGCCGCTTTGGTACAGGCTATGTGAACCGTGAAGATCGTCCACGTCAACCTCAATTCCGCAATGGCGAAACTGTTGCGACGGTGAGTGTGGATCAGGCACTTGATCAGGTGATTGCTCAACTTCAAGGTAAGAAAGTGTTAGGTATTGGTTCACCACGCGCAAGCTTGGAATCAAACTACGCACTTCGCGAACTGGTTGGACAAGACAACTATTCAACAGGTATGTCTCAAAAAGACCAAAACCTAGTTGAGTTAGCTGCATCAATCATGCAAACACAGGGCATCTATAACCCGAACATGCGTGAAATTGAAAGCTATGACGCCGTGTTGATCTTGGGTGAAGACTTAACTCAAACTGCGCCACGTATGGCTTTATCTGTTCGCCAAGCTGCGAAAAATAAAGCCAAAGAAATGGCTGCTGCAACACGTACACCAGACTGGTTAGCTGAACCTGTTCAACGTATTGGTCAAGATGCAAAATCACCAATTTATATCCTTGCTGCAACGCAAACCCGTTTAGCGGATGTTGCAACAGGTGAAGTGGTTGCGTCCCCAAATGACATCGCACGTTTAGGTTTCGCGGTTGCTGCTGCTGTTAATGGCGAAGCGCTTTCTGGTTTAGCTGATGATGCAAAAGCATTTGCGCAAACCATTGCGGATACCTTGAAAGCTGCGAAAAAGCCATTGATTATCTCTGGTACCAGCTTACAAGATCCTGCCATCATGGAAGCTGCGGCTCAAGTTGCGCAAAACCTCGGTGAACATGCAGGCTTGTCATTGACTGTTCCTGAAGTGAACTCAATGGGCTTGGCACTGTTTGGTGGTTTAAGTTTAGAACAAGCATTTGCACAAGATTATGATGCTGTTGTTGTCATTGAAAATGACTTGACTCGTCGTTTACCAGTGGCTCAAGTGAAAGCTGCATTTGACAAGGCTGAAACTGTGATCGTACTCGATCATAGCGAAACTGAAACCTTGAAACTTGCAGATATCGTACTTTCAGCAGCAAGTTTTGCTGAGGGTGATGGTACTGTCGTGAGCCAAGAAGGCCGTGCACAACGTTTCTATCAAGTGTATGACCCAAGCTACTACAAACCTGAATATGCGATCAAAGAATCTTGGCGCTGGTTACATGCCATTGAGACAGGTCTTAAAGGCAAAGCTGTGGACTGGACTTTACTTGATGATGTGATTGATGACATCGTGAAGAATGTTCCTGTGCTTGAAGCGATTCAAGATGTTGCACCTGATGCGGGTTATCGTATTCACGGTTTGAAGATTGCGCGTGAACCACGTCGTTACTCTGGCCGTACGGCAATGCGTGCGCCGTTATCGATTCACGAGCCTAAACAACCGACTGATCCTGATTCGGCATTAACATTCTCAATGGAAGGTTATGTGGGTAATCAGACAGCATCGTCATTGGTACCTTTCGCATGGTCTGCGGGCTGGAACTCACCACAAGCTTGGAACAAATACCAAGATGAAGTGGGCGGTCACTTAAAAGGTGGTGATTCAGGTGTTCGTTTATTCGATCGTTTAGCAAAACGTCCTGCACGTAGCTATGTCGCGCCGTCAGCTGTTGTTGTGAATCCTGAAAGCTTCCGTCTTGTGCCAATGCACCATATTTTTGGTTCTGGCGAATTCACCATTAAAACACCTGCGATGGAATCTCGTATTCCTGAAGCGATGTTTGCTGTGGGCGAACAAGATGCGACACGTTTAAATGTTCAGGATGGTCAACGTATTACCGTGAAAGCGGGCGAGACCAGCATCAGCTTACCTGTACAAGTGATCGAATATTTACCAACAGGTTATATCGGTTATCCAATTGGTCTGGCACCAACAGTTTCATTGGCAGAGCCTGTTTCTGTGGCGGTAGGAGTGTAATTCATGAATCAAGAAATTATACGTCAAACGCCACTTTGGGCTGAGAACTGGCCAATCGCTTATTCGGTGATTCAAGCCATTGTGATCTTGCTGGTGGTGGTTTTGGTTGCTGCGTTAATGTCATTTATTGAGCGTCGTCTCTTGGCATTATGGCAAGACCGTTACGGTCCAAACCGTGTTGGTCCGGGTGGTATGTTCCAGATCGTTGCCGACATGCTCAAGATCATGTTCAAAGAAGACTGGACACCAAAGTTTGCTGATAAGCTGACTTTCCGTTTAGCACCAGCAGTTGCGATGGCAACTGCGGTACTTTCGTTTATGGTTATTCCAGTAAGTCCTACACTGGGCGTTGCGGATATGAGTATCGGCCTATTGTTCTTTATGGCAATGGCGGGTATCGCAGTCTATGCAGTGTTATTTGGTGGTTGGGCATCTAACAACAAATACTCATTACTCGGTGGTCTGCGTTCTGCTGCTCAAACCATTTCTTATGAAGTGTTCTTGGGTATCTCGTTGATGGGTGTGGTTGCGATTGCAGGCTCATTCAACATGCGTGAGATTGTTGAAGCACAACGTGATATGTGGTTCATCATTCCTCAGTTCTTAGGCTTCCTAATCTTCGTTGTTGCTGGTGTTGCAGTCACGCATCGTCATCCATTTGACCAACCAGAAGCTGAGCAAGAATTGGCTGAAGGTTACCACGTAGAATATGGTGGTATGAAGTGGGGGATGTTCTTCGTTGCGGAATATGTCAACGTGGTATTGATCTCTGCTTTGATCGTGACTTTATTCTTCGGCGGATGGCTTGCACCATTTAATCTGGAAATTCCATTTGTTCCACCATTATTCTGGTTCATTATCAAAACAGCATTCTTTGTAATGATGTTTGTCTTGGCACGTGGTTCGTTAATGCGTCCTCGTTATGACCAAGTGATGAACTTTGGTTGGAAAGTTTGTTTGCCATTGGCGTTGGTCAACTTGTTAGTGACTGGTGCTGTGATTCTGATGAATCAGGCCTAGGACAGCAGGGAGTACAAAATGTATAAAATTCTAGCTGGCTTTGGATCGATTGTACGTTCGTTATGGATGGTGTTCAGCCATGTAACGCGTAAACGTGACACGATCTTATATCCAGAAGTACCAGGTGAACAAATTGCACCTCCACGCTATCGTGGTCGTATCGTGTTAACACGTGACCCAGATGGTGAAGAGCGTTGTGTGGCATGTAACCTTTGTGCGGTTGCTTGTCCTGTTGGCTGTATTTCATTACAGAAAGCGGAAAAAGAAGATGGACGTTGGTATCCAGAATTTTTCCGTATCAACTTCTCACGCTGCATTTTCTGCGGTATGTGTGAAGAAGCTTGCCCGACCACTGCGATTCAAATGACACCAGATTTCGAACTTGGTGAATATGTACGTCAAGACTTGGTGTATGAGAAAGAAAACTTACTCATCTCTGGACCAGGTAAATATCCTGACTACAACTTCTACCGTGTCACTGGTATGGCAGTAAGCGGTAAAGAAAAAGGTCAAGCACAAAAAGAAAGTGCACCAGTTGATGTACGGAGCTTATTACCATGATGTGGCCATTTTATTTGATGGCACTTGTGGCCATTGTTTCGACAGTACGTGTTGTGACCAACACCAATCCTGTGCATGCATTATTAAGTTTGATCGTTTCTCTTCTTGCAGTTGCAGGCATTTTCATGATCGTCGGCGCGCCATTTGCTGGTGCGCTTGAGATCATCGTTTATGCGGGTGCAATCATGGTCTTGTTCGTCTTCGTTGTCATGATGTTGAATCTTGGCCAGGATACGATCGAACAGGAAAGCAAATGGTTGACCTCAGATGCATGGGCATATCCTGCACTCATGAGCTTCTTGTTGGGCTTAATCCTGGTGTGGATGTTAGGCGGTGAATACACCACAATTTCTGCGCCAATGGGTACAGAAGTTGTTGGCCCTAAAGCAGTCGGTCAAGCACTATTTACTCACTATCTATTATTGGTAGAAGTTGCCGCGATGTTATTGCTTGCAGCACTTGTTGCAGCATTCCACTTAGGCAAACGTGAACCAGGTGCAGAAGAGGATAAAGAATAATGGGACACATCCCTTTAGAACATGGTTTGATCGTTGCAACCATCCTTTTTGCACTCGGTTTTTACGGTGTGATGGTGCGACGCAACCTATTATTTATGCTAATGAGCCTTGAAATCATGATGAATGCCGCTGCGTTGGCATTCGTTTTGGCAGGTAGTGTTTGGGCACAGCCAGATGGACAAGTCATGTTCATCCTGATTTTGACCCTTGCTGCAGCAGAGGCATGTATCGGTCTTGCGATCGTCCTTCAGTTTTATCATCGCTTCCATCATCTGGATGTGGATGCTGCTAGTGAGATGCGCGGATGAGTACATTATATTTAACCGTTTTATTCCCGCTCATTGGTTTTATCCTTTTAGCGGCAGGGCGTGACAAACTTTCTGAAAATGTAGCTGCCATTATTGGTGTCGGTTCAGTCGGTTTATCTGCGTTATTTGCTTTAATTGCTGGTCTTGCATTTACCAGCAGCGGTCAAACCGTTTTTGTTCAGCACTTATGGACGTGGTTCAGTGTTGGCGGTTTTGAGCCAGGTATCAGCTTGCACCTTGATGGCTTGTCATTATTGATGACAGGTATGGTCACTGGTGTTGGCTTCCTGATTCACATTTTCGCATCATGGTATATGCGTGGTGAAGAAGGCTATGCGCGTTTCTTCTCTTATTTCAACCTGTTCGTTGCCAGCATGTTGTTGTTGGTATTGGGCGATAACCTTGCGTTATTGTTCTTGGGTTGGGAAGGCGTAGGTCTGTGTTCATATCTCTTGATTGGTTTCTACTACTCAAACCCTGCAAATGGTTGGGCAGCAATCAAGGCATTCACGGTAACACGTGTGGGTGACGTATTCTTACTCATCGCATTGTTCCTGATTTATCAACAGTTTGGTACTTTGAATATTCAGTACGTTGTTGAAAATGCAGCAACTGTAATGACGCAAAGCTCATCATTGTCAATCTGGACAGCATTGATGTTGTTCTTGGGTGCAGCAGGTAAATCTGCGCAAATCCCATTGCAAACATGGTTGGCAGATGCGATGGCTGGTCCTACACCAGTATCTGCATTGATCCACGCTGCGACAATGGTTACAGCGGGCGTGTACTTATGCTGCCGTATGTTCTCTGTGATGGAAATGGCACCAGAAGTGATGCAGTTCATCTCGATTACAGGTGCAGTGACCTTGCTTGTGGCTGGTTTTGCCGCATTGGTTCAAACCGATATCAAACGTATTCTGGCTTACTCAACCATGAGTCAGCTCGGTTATATGTTTATGGCGGTGGGCGCTGAAGCGTACCAAGCAGGTTTATTCCACATGCTTGCTCACGCATTCTTCAAAGCATTATTGTTCCTTTCTTCAGGTGCCGTAATTCTTGCATGTCATCACGAACAGAACATTTTCAAAATGGGTGGATTACGTCACAAGATTCCATTCGTATTCTGGTGTTTCGTGATCGGTGGTGGCGCATTGGCAGCACTTCCAATCGTAACGGTTGGCTTCTTCTCTAAAGATGCGATCTTGGGCGCGGTATATGCTCAATCAACCATTGCAAACCTTCCGCTTTACAATACTTTGTACTGGGTCGGTGTTGCGGGCGCATTCTTAACGTCTATTTATACATTCCGCTTAATCTGGGTCGTATTCTTCGGCGAAGAGAAAACGCATGCACATGCCATTCATGGTGTAACTTATTGGGGCCCGCTTGCGATTCTTGCTGCACTGTCAACAGGTATTGGTTACTTCTTACAAGCACCAGTTGCCAAGTTATTGACGGCTGCAAATATTCCAAGTTTTGTGATTCCTGAAACATTAGAAGCTGCTGTTTCTCATGCTGAACATTTAGCAAGTGGTGTTGCCCTTGTTGGTCTGGCTGTAGGTATCTTCTTGTTTGCCTTTGCGTATGGTGCAGTTAAATCATTTGCTCAAAGTTCTTTGGGTTCTGGTTTGGCGCATATTTGCCGTACTGCATTTGGTTTTGATGCTTTGTATGACATCGTATTTGTAAAACCTTACTTATTGATTGCGAAAATTTTAGGTCGTGATCCAGTTGATGGTCTATGGTTAGTACTCCCTGCAATTGTGAAGGGCGGTAATAGCTTTACAAGTTCGCGTCAAACAGGTTCATTACGTGAATACGCATCAAGCATGTCACTCGGTGTAGTGGTGTTATTGATGATCTTGATCGTGATTCAGGTTGTGGGGAAATAAAATGGAAAACAATTTAATTTTACCCGCACTGATTTTAGTTCCTTTCATTGCTGGTTTTATTTGCTGGTTGGTTGATAAATTCGACCAGCACTTACCGCGTTGGATTGCCTTAATTGGTATGCTCATTACTTTTGGTTTGGGCATCGCACTTTGGCAAAGTGGTACATATAGCTACGAGTTGGGCGGTAAAGTCCCGACTTGGGCAGCTGAATTCCATCTTCCATGGATTCAGACTTTAGGTATTAGCATTCACTTGGCGGTGGATGGTTTATCTCTTCTTATGGTGTTGTTAACCGCATTACTTGGTGTACTTGCAGTTGGCTGTTCATGGGGTGAGATTCAAAAGAATGTTGGTTTCTTCCATTTAAACTTGCTTTGGAGTTTAGGTGGGGTGATCGGCGTATTCTTGGCGATTGACTTATTCTTGTTCTTCTTCTTCTGGGAGATGATGCTTGTACCAATCTACTTCCTGATTGCGTTATGGGGTCATAAAGGTTCGAATGGTCGTTCACGTGTTTACGCTGCAACTAAATTCTTCCTCTATACACAAATCGCTGGTTTGATCATGTTAATCGGTATCTTGGGCTTAGTTGTCTATGGATACATGATGACAGGCATGATCGGTTTCGATTACAACTATTTATTGGCTGTTGCGAACCACTTACCACCTGAAGTTGCTTATGCATTCATGCTGTGTTTCTTCATCGGCTTTGCCGTGAAATTACCAGTATTCCCATTACACGGCTGGTTGCCTGATGCGCATGCGCAAGCACCAACAGCAGGTTCTGTGGATTTAGCGGGTATCTTGATTAAGACAGCTGCGTACGGTTTGCTTCGTTTCGTAATTCCATTCTTCCCGGCAGCGTCAGCACAATTTGCTGATATCGCCATTATTCTGGGCTTGATTGGTATTTTCTACGGTGCATTCCTTGCTTACCAGCAAACAGATATGAAGCGCTTACTTGCGTATACGTCTATTTCGCACATGGGTTTTATCTTACTTGCAATCTACGCAGGTAATATTCTGACATTCCAAGGCCTCATGATCATGATGTTGGCACATGGCTTGTCATCTGCTGCATTGTTCATTATGTCTGGTCAGGTTTATGAGCGTTTACACACACGTGATTTACGTTTAATGGGCGGCCTTCGTGGTCAGCTTCAATACTTACCATTCTTCCTGATGTTCTTTGTTGCAGCATTGGTTGGTGTACCAGGTCTAGGTAACTTTATTGGTGAATTCCTGATTCTTATGGGTTCATTTAAAGCTTATCCAGCTTTCACCATTATTGCAGCAGTGAGCTTGGTATTTGCTGGTCTTTATGGTCTGATCCTGATTCACAAAGCATTGTTTGGTGAACCAAACCCAGAGCAAAAACAGCACTATACCAGCCCGCTTAAAGATTTATCTGCACGTGAAGTCAGCATTTTGATGATCTGTGTGATCGGCTTAGTTTGGTTAGGTATTTACCCACAAACTTTCTTGGATATGTCACATTCAAGCATGCAGTGGTTAGTAAATAGTTATATGCCAGTACAAGAAGTTGTTGAAACTGTTCAACAGGCTGCAACTCAACTTGAACATGTGGAGATGCAATAAACCATGAACTTCACAATTTCTTTTTCTGAGCTGATGCCTTTAGCTCCAGTGATGATTGTGGCACTGACCGCAATCGTCGTGATGTTGTTGACTGCGATTAAACGTAATCACAACCTCATTGCGACCACTTCGGTTGTAGGTTTAAACCTTGCTGCAATCTTTATTGCATACACCATGTTTACTGGGCACTTTGCGCCAGTAAACGTGATGGGCATGTTTATGGTTGATCCATTTACCATGCTCTATCAATTCCTGATTCTGATTGCTGCTTTGGCGTGCTGTACCTTGTCTCATGCGTATATCGAGACTTATAAGGAAAACCGCGAAGAACTTTATATCTTGTTGCTGTCTTCAGTTGCAGGTGCAATGTTATTGGTTGCAAGTTCGCATTATGCAGCATTCTTCATCAGCTTAGAGTTGATGTCGATTCCTGTGTACGGCATGTTGGCGTATACCTACCAACGTAGCCAGTCTTTGGAAGCGGGGATCAAATACCTTGTACTTTCAGCGACTGCATCTGCAATGTTGTTGATGGGTATGGCGTATATTTATGCTTATACAGGTTCATTGTCATTCTATGACTCTGTTCAGGCATTGTTTACTGCAATCAAACAACCAATGGTGTTATTGGGCTTAGGTTTAATTATCTTTGCCGTTGCATTCAAACTTTCACTTGCGCCATTCCATAAATGGACGCCAGATGTGTATGCTGGTGCGCCAGCGCCAATGGCGACCTTCTTGGCTACGGCTGCGAAAGTTGCAACGATTGGTTTATTTGTCCGTTACTTACTCACTTCTGGTGCGATCCTGATTGAGTCAATTGTGACAGTGATTACCATCATTGCAGTATTGTCGATTGTCGTGGGTAACTTACTTGCAGTACGTCAAGTTAACTTGAAGCGTATCTTGGGTTATTCATCAATTGCACACTTTGGTTATTTGTTGATTGCTTTGATCAGCATGACTTATGCAAGCTTAGGTAGCGTGACGGTTTACGTGATTACTTATGTACTCACTACCATCGGTGCGTTCGGTGCAGTTGCATTAATGTCTAGTCCATATAACAACGTTGATGAAGCACAAAGTCTTGCAGACTACCGTGGTTTGTTCTGGCGCCGTCCGATCTTGACTGCAACATTGACTGTAATGATGCTGTCTTTAGCGGGTATTCCATTAACTGCAGGCTTTATTGGTAAGTTCCTTGTGGTGATGGCTGCGGTAACCACACAACACTGGTTCCTGGCTGCAATGATCGTTGTGGGTAGTGGTATCGGTTTGTATTACTACTTACGTGTGATGGTTGTCATGTACATGACACCACCAGATGTACCACGTATTGATGCTGATGCACACTGGGGTACTAAAGTGGGTGGCTTGATGGTGCTTGCTGCTGCATTACTTGTATTCGTATTGGGTGTCTACCCAGATCCGATGATTAACCTCGCATTGAAGGCTGAGATCATGTCTCCATTGCACTTTATGTTGTCTCAACAACAGTAATCGTCTGATTTGTACAAAAAAGCCTCCAAAATTGGGGGCTTTTTTATTGCCGAGTAAAAAAACGCTTTATAATAGACAAAGATTAACATTACCTAGGTACTCACTCGTGTCGATTCAAGAAATTCGTCATCCGCTTATTCGCCATAAACTTGGTTTACTACGTCGCTCTGACATCAGTACCAAGAATTTTCGTGAATTAGCGCAAGAAGTCACGATGTTACTGACTTATGAAGCAACAAAGGATCTTCCTGTTGTTGAGCATGAAATTGATGGGTGGGCAGGGAAAGTCTCAACTCAGCGTATCGCAGGGAAGAAAATCACAATTGTACCTATCTTGCGTGCTGGTATTGGGATGTTAGAAGGCGTATTGAGCCTGATCCCAAGTGCGAAAGTGAGTGTTTTGGGTTTAGAGCGTGATGAAGCAACGTTGGAAGTTCGTACTTACTATAAAAAGTTAGTGCCAGATGTTGCCAATCGTTTGGCTATGATCATTGATCCAATGCTTGCGACGGGTAATTCACTCATCGCTGCGATTGATGTATTGAAAGCAAGTGGCTGTAAAGATATTCGTGTTATGGTCTTGGTTGCCGCACCAGAAGGTGTAGCTAAAGTAGAAGCGGCACATCCTGATGTTCGCATTTATACTGCCTCGATTGACCAAGGTTTAAATGAAGAAGGTTATATCGTTCCTGGTCTAGGTGATGCAGGCGATAAAATCTTTGGTAGTGTTCAAAAAGACTAATTTTTGACTCATTCTTAAAAGAGACTTGATCTCATCCTGAAGCTGTTTTGAGGATTGATTGAAAGTCTCTTTTTTATTTTTATATACTGTCATCATCGCATTGAGAAAATAGGATAAATGTCATGAAGCAAGAATTCTATCAAGGCAAAGTTAAACAATATAATCCAGACAAAGGCTTTGGTTTTATTGGGACGTCTGAAGGGGATGTATTTTTTCATATTTCAGAGTATCCAGCCGATGCTGAGCCAAAAAGAAATGAAAAAGTGAAATTTATCGTTGTTGAAAATGACGGGAAGTACAAAGCGACCAAGATTGAACGTCTTGATCCGAATCCTGCCAAAACCAAGAAAACCAAAATTGCTGAGCACAATAATTCGATTACGTCGGCATTATTGTCAAACTTCCGTCGCTAAATACACAACATTTATCCTTTCTTTATTTAGGTATCCACTTAAATATTATGAGAATAGAGGCTTTTTGGCCTCTTTTTTTATTTGGCCTAAAATATCAAGGTGTGAAATAGTTATTACTTTATTAATTGTTTTTATTATCATTTGTTA